>NZ_DGUZ01000009.1:139953-368356 GCF_002394865.1 Fibrobacter sp. UBA4297
AGGGCGGTTCCGACTTCGATCCTAAGGGCAAGAGCGACAACGAAGTGATGCGTTTCTGCCAGTCCTTCATGACTGAACTCTGCAAGCACGTCGGTGCCGACACGGACGTTCCGGCTGGTGACCAGGGTACTGGCGCTCGCGAAATCGGTTACATGTTCGGTCAGTACAAGCGCATCCGCAACGAATTTGTGGGCGTTCTCACGGGTAAGGGCCTCTCTTACGGTGGTTCTCTCGCTCGTACCGAAGCTACCGGTTACGGCCTCTGCTACTTCACTCGCGAAATGCTCAAGGACCTCGCTAACGACTCCTTCGAAGGCAAGACCGTCGTGATTTCCGGTTCCGGTAACGTCGCTCAGTTCGCTTGCCAGAAGGCAACGCAGCTCGGCGCTAAGGTCGTGACCATGTCCGACTCCAACGGCTACATCTACGACCCGAACGGCATCAACCTCGACATCGTTCTCGACCTCAAGAACGTGAAGCGCGCTCGCATTAGCGAATACGCCAAGCTCGTTCCGGGTTCTGAATACCACGAAGGTTCTAAGGGTGTTTGGACGGTCAAGTGCGACATCGCTCTTCCGTGCGCTACCCAGAACGAACTCGACCTCGAAGGTGCAAAGGCTCTTATCGCTAACGGCGTGAAGGCCGTTGCCGAAGGTGCTAACATGCCGTCTACTCCGGAAGCTATCGAAGCATTCCAGAAGGCTGGCGTTCTCTTTGGACCTGCCAAGGCTGCTAACGCTGGTGGCGTTGCTACCTCCGGTCTCGAAATGTCTCAGAACTCCGAACGTCTCTCCTGGACATTCGAAGAAGTGGACAAGAAGCTCGAAGGCATCATGAAGAGCATCTACGCCGCTGCTTCCTCTGCTGCTGTCAAGTACGGCCAGAAGGGCAACCTCGTCATGGGTGCAAACATCGCTGGCTTCCTCAAGGTTGCCGATGCCATGAAGTGGCAGGGCGCGGTTTAATGCTCGGCCTTGCTTAACGCAAGGCATCGCTTTAGACTAGGGAAGGCTCCGCCCTCCCTAAAACCTACCTTTTTCCAAAGCTAAAGGTTAAAAAGCATTAAAAAAGTCCTCGGTCTCGCAAGAGCCGGGGGCTTTTTTTGTCCCGTGTCTGTAGGCCGAAGGTTGTTCTCTCTTCTCTCGCTTTATAAAACCCTTATGACTTTTGTTGTCATAAATCTTTCTTTTTTGTGATTTTGCAAACGGTAGATTGCAAAATGAAGCCTGTATTCGATTTTTTTTAAACAGGATTCTAGATTTTGCTCCTAGTAATGATTTAGCGTCTATATGGAGAACGAAATTGAGGAAAAAGAATAAACGGATACATTGGTTGTATCTTTTTCGTTTAGCTTTATTTTGGAAATTTAAATTTTTTAAGTTTTGGTAGCTTCGCCGTTTTGGGGCTTAGACTTTTGCTCTGTTTTTGGGGATTTCTTGTTTGACTTTTTCTTGGGGCTGTTCAAGAGCCTTTTTAGGGATTTTTGCGTTTGTCTTATGCGGTCGTCAACTTGCTTCTGGATTTTGTTTGCGACCTTGTTTGCTCGGCCTAGGATTCTGTTTTGGGTGAAATAACCGATTTCTCTAGAGTCGGCGCAGTGGCTTGATTTCTCGCAGATAAGGTAATAGCAATCTTCGGGAACTACATAGAATGAAATTTTGGAGGAGTCCTTGGCATTGTACAGCTCACGCTTGATGCGGATGGGAGTGTTGCCCGGTTCTGCAAGGAATATCTGGAGTTCGACAAGGAATCTATCTTGCCAGGGCATGTAGTCGATTTCTTGCAGGCTCACAAGGCGGTTCCCGAGCTTTGTTGAACCGATGCGTTCTAGAGGCATTTCGCGATTGCCTTGCCACAGGCTGGATTTGACGTAGAACTTTTCGTTCTGTTCGTTCATGAGCGAAATCAGGTAGTCCTGTTCCACATCGTTCAGTTGGTCAACCCGAAGTGTGTCTCCCTTATGTGGAATGTAGATGCTTCGCGTCTCGATGAACGCGTCTTCTCCTTTCCATCTGAAATTACGGTGCGGCGTGTAGACTTTACCGTTGTTCGTAATCGTGATGGAGTCTCCCGGAACGCCAAGGACTTTGCGCACCATGTTGTCCTGGTTGCGCATGATGCCCCAGACGTAATCGCCGTCAACGATGTTTTCTGTACAGCGTGGGAGCTTGCACATCCACAAGACGCTGTTTTTTTTGAATTTGGGGTACAGCGAGTTGTCTTGCACGCGGACAGGCACGAACGCGTAATAGCGAACGCCAACCATAACGGCGAGTACAGCACTGAGGATAAAGACAAGAATGAACACGTGCGCCTTGGAGTGGCGTCGTTGTAATGACCTGACTTTACGATCGAGTGCTGACATTGCCTTACAAACTACAATTAGTCGTTGCTGCCGGTAGAATCGTCGCTGAGCGAGAGCACGGCAAGGAACGCCTTCTGTGGCACTTCCACAGAGCCGATGCTCTTCATGCGCTTCTTACCTTCTTTCTGCTTTTCGAGGAGCTTCCTCTTACGGGTGATGTCACCGCCGTAGCACTTGGCAAGCACATCCTTGCGGACGGCCTTCACGGTGGAACGGCTGATGATTTTTCCGCCGATGGCGCCCTGGATGGCGACATCGAACTGCTGGCGCGGAATGAGGTCCTTGAGCTTTACGCAGATGGCGTTGGCGTAGGTGTTCGCCTTGTCGCGGTGGATAATCACGGAGAAGGCGTCGACCGGGTCTCCGTTCAGGAGAATGTCGAGCTTGACGAGGTTGTTGCGCTTGTATTCACTCGGCGTGTAGTCGAGGCCTGCGTAACCGCGGCTTAAGGACTTGAGGCGGTCGTAGAAGTCGAACATGATTTCGGCAAGCGGGAGGTCGTACTTGAGGATGACCTTTGTTTCGTCGATGTATTCCATCGTTTCGAACGTGCCGCGTTTTTCTTCGCAAAGCGTCATCATGGCGCCCACGTATTCCTTAGGCGTAAAGATTTGTGCCTTTACATACGGTTCTTCGATGTAGTCGTAGCGGCTGGCATCGGGGAGCTTGGAGGGGCTTTCGATTTTCACCATGGAGCCGTCGCTCATGTACACGTGATATTCCACGTTCGGTACGGTCGTGATGATGTCCACGTTGAATTCGCGGTCCAGGCGTTCCTGCACGATTTCCATGTGCAAAAGTCCGAGGAATCCCGTGCGGAATCCAAAGCCGAGCGCTTCGGAAGTTTCCGGTTCCCAGCAAAGAGCGGAGTCATTGAGGCGGAGCTTTTCGAGGGCTTCGCGCAAATCCTTGTAGTCTTCCGGATCAATGGGGTAGATGCCCGAGTAAATCATCGGGAGCACGTCCTTGTAGCCCGGGAGCGGTTCTTCGGCCGGATTGGCGGCATCGGTAAGCGTATCGCCGATTTTCACGTCGCTAATCGTCTTTACGTTGGCGAGTACGTAGCCGACCATGCCTTCGGTGAGTTCCGGACGCGGGTCGCGGCGCATGCTGAATGTACCGACTTCCGTGACGACGTATTCGCCACCCGTCTTCATCATGCGGATTTTCATGCCCGCTTTGAGTGTGCCTTCGACAATGCGGATGTAGTTGATCACGCCGCGGTAGGAATCGTAAACGGAGTCAAAGATGAGGGCCTTGAGCGGCTTGCCTGCATCACCCTTCGGGGCCGGGATTTCGTCGACAATCTTGTCGAGCACCTGTTCCACGTTGAGGCCGGTCTTTGCTGAAATGCGCGGAATCTTGTCCGGATCGTAGCCGAGCAAGTCACCGACAAGCTGCGCCACGTGATCGGGCTGTGCACCCGGAAGGTCTACTTTGTTCAAAACCGGGATGATGGTAAGGTCGTTTTCAATCGCAAGGTAGAGGTTCGAAAGCGTCTGGGCTTCGATGCCCTGGCTTGCATCCACGACGAGGATGGCTCCTTCGCAAGCGGCAAGGGAACGGCTGACTTCGTAAGTGAAGTCCACATGCCCCGGGGTGTCGATCATGTTCAAGATGTATTCTTCGCCATCTTTTTCATAGACCATGCGGATGGCATGAGCCTTGATTGTAATGCCGCGTTCGCGTTCCAGGTCCATATCATCCAGGAGCTGGTTCATCATTTCGTTCTTGGAGACCGTCTTGGTCAGTTCAATCATTCTGTCGGCCAAGGTGGATTTGCCGTGATCGATGTGGGCGATAATGCTAAAATTTCGGATGTTGTTATTTTGCGGCATATTAAGATGTTGAAGAGTTTTTGCATAAATATAGAAATCTTGTGCCTGTTTATTGGTATTCGCTGTGAACCCTTTAAAAAAAAACTATATTTTAGTTGAACAAATTGTTCGTTTTGAACGATATAACTACGGAAGTTACGTTTTGTTTAAAAAGCTCATTTTTTGCAGTGCTCTCTGCCTTGCCGCAAACGCTTTTGCTGCGGGAAAGGTTTTCAACAAGGATTACACGGGAACGAAACAGATCCTTGCCGAGATTACAACTCATGAAGGAAAAATTGTTGTAGACCTGAATTTCAAGGCCGCTCCGAATACCGTGGCAAATTTTGTTGAACTTGCCAATTCCGGTTTTTACAACGGTCTACTTTTTCACCGCGTGATTCCTGGCTTTATGATTCAGGGCGGCGATCCGAATGGTGATGGAACGGGCGGTCCCGGTTATACCATTGACGACGAACAGAACGATCTCAAGCATGAGACGGGTGTGATTTCTATGGCGAACAAGGGACCTAATACCGCCGGTTCGCAGTTCTTCATTACGCACCTCCCGCAGCCGCATTTGGACGGCAAGCACACGGTGTTTGGCAAGGTCATCGAGGGCCACGATGTTGTGTGCCGCATTGACCCGAATGATCCGATTTTAAACATTAAAATTGTGGAAAAGAAGTAAATATGAGTTCCAAAAAAGCGACATCAAAAGCGCCTGCAAAGGCAAGTACTTCTGAAAAGAAATCTGCCAAGCCCGCACCGGCAAAGAAACCTGTAGCAAAGTCCGCTCCGGCTCCGGCCAAAAAGGCTGCCCCGGCCAAGGCTCCAGCAAAGCCTGCTCCAGCTGCCAAGAAGCCTGCCGCAAAGGCAGCTCCGGCTCCTGCAAAGAAGGCCGCATCTGCTAAGGCTCCTGCAAAGTCTGAACCGGTTCCGGTCAAAAAGGCTGCCCCGGCTAAGGCGTCTGCAAAACAGGCTGCCCCGGCAAAAAAAACTGTATCCAAGGCTGTTGAAGCTCCCAAGAAACCTGCTCCGGCAAAAAAGGTTGAACCGGCAGTCGAGGCCAAGGCTCCGTTGAAGAAGGCTTCAGAAAAGGAAGTGGAGAAGGAAGTCGAAAAGAAAGTCGTGCAGGAACCTGTAAAGGAAGTTGTCGAAAAGGCTCCCGAAAAGGTTGCTGGAAAAGTGGAAGTTGTTGAAAAGGTTGAACCGAAGAAGGCTCCTGTGAAGTCTGATTATCCGTATGCAGTTTTGCTTGAAGGCGGCAAGAAGCCTTGCAAGTTCATTATGTTTGTCGAAATTGACGAACAGGAAGAACGTGCCAACAAGAAAAAGGTGACTTCAGAAATGAAGAACCTCGAAAAGAAGCCGACATCTGCAATTCGCCACAAGATTTCTCTTGCGGAAGAAACTCAGGAAGAGCTGACGGAACGCATCTTGAAGGAACTCGAAGAGCAGAACGCCGCTTTCACGCGCGAAGCTGCAACTCAGATTTGTACGCGTTGCAACAAGAACCTTGTTTCTCCGGAATTCTGGGTCGACAAGCATCTCGGTTACTGCGAAGAATGTGCCGCAATTTTGCACTTGGGTCAGTCCAAGGAAGCCCGCAAGGTGGAATACCAGTTGGGCGCTATGGGCGGAGACTCCCTTGACGAAGCTGATGACGATGAATTCGAGGGACCGGACGCAGCGGACTTGAAGGAAGCTGAAGAAGAACTCGCTGATTTCGACGATTAATTTGTCATCGTGGAGCCCTCATCCTCGACCTGGAGTGCGTAGCGTCCTGGAAACAGCGCGATAGGATAGGGGAAAGGAATCCGTTAAATTGTATAAAGAAAAAGCCGAGGCGATGAACCTCGGTTTTTTTTGTATTTACTGAACGCATCAATTCGTCATTTAGGGAAGTGTCTCAAGTTTGTCTTGAGGCTGTAGAATGGAAGAATCCAGTAAAAGCTTTGTAAATAAATTAATTAACTTTTCTCATGACGCCGATGACGCGACCTGCAATCGAGAAGTCTTTTTTGTTGTTCACGATAATCGGTTTGTACTTCGGGTTTGCCGGGCGGAGCTCCACATGGTCTGCGCTCGGATGGTAGTACTTGACCGTTGCTTCGTTGTCGATTTGTGCAACGACAATTTCGCCAAGGTCGGCGGTCTTTTGCTGACGAGCGAAAATCAAGTCGCCATCGAAAATGCCGGCGTTGATCATTGAATCACCTTTGACGCGGAGAGCGAACACGTCGCTACGGCAGGCGAGGAAGTCTCTGTCGATAGTGACGGTGCCTTCGAGGTTCTGCACGGCAAGAATCGGCGTACCAGCGGCAACGCGACCGACAATAGGAATTTCAATCGTATTGCTTGCTGCTTCCTTGCCGGATTCTTTTTCGTCATTAAGAATTTCGATACCGCGGCTGAGACGCGGAGAACGGTTGATGTACCCTTTCTTGATGAGGGCGGCGAGGATCGAACGTACGCCGTTTGTGGAAGAAATGTCAAAGTGGTTGCCGATTTCGCGAACCGTTGGCGGCATGTGGTTTTCCTTCGAATACTTCTTGATGTATTCGTAGATTTCTTCTTGCCTGGCCGTCATTTCTTTGCGTTTTTCGTTATTGATTTCCATGTTTTGCCTCTCGTCATAAAGGGTGCTGGAATTTATACAATATAAATATAATGCACAACTGGGCAATTGTCAATATTTTCAGTGCACAAAAGTGAAGTTTTTATGAAAAAATTTGTTATAGAAGAAAAAAAATCACGTTTCCAAGCAAATTTTACAGTAAATCTTTGCTATATTTGGAGCACTTCGGGGTGTAGCTCAGCCTGGTAGAGCGTCTGCTTTGGGAGCAGAATGTCGTCAGTTCGAATCTGGCTACCCCGATACACAAAGAGCCGCCCCGTAGGGGTGGCTCTTTGTGTATTTGGAGGGGGCCAAAGGAACTGACGAAGTCAGTTCGACAAAATCCGCCAATGTTTGAACGGAGAGAAAACGAATGGCGGATTTTGCGCTGCACGCGTGCGTGCAGCCCGTAGGGCTCGAGCCACTCGGCGTAGCCGAATAGGGGCGAGAGCAATCTGGCTACCCCGATTTGCAATTAGCAAAAAAAAATCTACGCAGCCAACAGCTACGTAGATTTTTGTTGTTTGGGGGATATGTCCCTAATATAACTATTCAACCCCTTTATAATATTACTTTTTACTTCACCAAATGATATAACTGTATTAATTGTATTTCTTCGAGTTTCTTCATTCTTTTCTCAAAAAATATTTATCCATCGGGAAATAATCTATAAGAAATGACCCTTGATAAACAGTGTAAAATTCAGTTCCGATATCCATTGCTAAATAAGTGCGCTTGCTAACCGTTATGCTCGATTTGCTACTGAATATAAGGTCATAATGCATTCCTGATTTCGTTGTCCAAGTATCTTTATTAATAAGGAATTCTTTTTTGAGTATTGGCTTTTTTGTGAACCTTGCAGGAAGCTCGATAACTTCTGAAATTGAAACGCCAATGGCGAGTATTAGCAGAAGGATGAATTCAGTAATAAAATTTTTTGTAGATGGTTCTTTGTTGTCTTTTCTTGGAGGCAATACTTTAAAGATATGTAAAATAATGCCCAAACCAAAGCTTATAAAGAAGGCTAATGAAATTCTAAGCAATGTTCTGTATAGCTCACGTTCGGCGAGTTTGTTCAAAAAAGTTTCGTCGATGATATAGCCGAGATCAAACGAATGTGTTTTTGCTCTTAGAAGGAAAAATGCTATAATGAAACAAGCCTCTAGTATGAATAAAATAATTAGTGTTTTCTTTCTTAGTGAATTTTTTGGGGCGGGATTTATCGGCCCTTCTTCGGAGGGTGGGAGAGGTTGTTTCTCCATCATTTGGCTCTCCATCATCATTGCTTTTCTTCGTCTTTTGGCTTCTCTGGACATAATTTTAATATAAAAAAATCCCCGCATTGCTTTGCGGGGATGGTGAAGTAGAATGTAAAATATGTTATCTAAACATTGCTGTTATTGTTAGGCCTGCGCTAGCCTGAACTTTGTGCGGATTTTCAGTTGAACCGTCAGACCAGCCCGTGAATACCGCGCCTGCGCTGGTAACTGCCGTCAACAGCAATTCGTTGTTCGTAAAGAATTTGCACTGGTAGTTGTTGCTCGGAAGCTTCATGCCGTCAACCTGTACCGATCCATTTCCGCTTGCGCCGATGGTTACAGTGACTTCGTTTTCGAGGTCAAAGCGTTCGACCATTTCTTGCTTGAGCTTTTCGCCGCGATTCTTGGCATAGGCAACAAGCGTGTTGCCGCTCGGATCCCACTTGAAGTTTGCCTGGTTACGCGGCCAGCGTTGCTCGTCACGCTGCTGTTCCGAAGATGGAATGGTCGCCATCATGGACTGGACCGTGCTCTGTACCTTTTCGTAAGTCAAGTAGCTGTTGAGGAGTATGCATGCGTTGTTGATGAACAGCCGCTTGAAATCCGGATTCTCGAGGAGCTTCTTGAGCATTCCGCCCGGGGCCCTGCTGTCGACAGAACTTCCGCCAAAACCGCCTCCAAAGCCTCCGCCGAAGCCGCCCCACATGCCGCCATTTCCGCCTTGATTGCTTGTCTGTTTTGCACCGAGAACCCAGTCGAACATGTTTTGATTTTCTTCATCAAAACCGCTGATGCCCGGTGTAAAGCCAAAACCGTGGTCGGTATCAAATGCAACAAACTTGAACGGGTGTCCGTTGCCGCCCCAAGCGCGCACGTTGTTGTTTGGCCAGTCTCCATTGTGGTAGTACATTTCGGCGAACATGTACTGCGCAAAACTGTTGACGTTGAGCTTGCTCTTAATCTGTTCGTATTGCGTATTGTTCTCGCCTGCAAAATTGGCACTAGAAATACTATTTACAAGTTGTTTGTAATCTTCCGTCGAAGCCCCGTTTGTTCCGCTTGCTTCGTAACTGGAACCGGTAATCTTAATCATGTTGATGGACTTGGAATCAATGCCGTAATTTGTTTCGACATAGCTCCTGTTCAAGCGTTCGCGCATATCGTGGATGCCGAAGTATTCGCCGTTGTAGAACACGACGACCTGGCGGCTGCGCTGGTAATCGACTTCCGTGCCTTCCATGAGCGCTGTCATCATGGCATCGCCAACATAGTCGCACCAGAAGCGGTTCCCGTTGTTGCGCAAGTTGAAGCTTTTGAATTTCTTTGCTTCAGGGCGCGTTTTGAACAAAGAATATTTGAGAGTCTTGTCGCCGTAATTGTCGTTGTCCATCTTTATGGCAACACTCTTCTTGGGCTTGTAACGGCTGTAGTTGCCGATAATCGATATGCCTGCATCGATTTCCCAAGTCTTTTCAGTGGTAGAGCTTCCCTTTTCGAAGTATTCCACATGGACGGGGAGCTCTGTATCTTTCCAAAAATTCGCCTGCTTGCAAGGCTCGGTGCATTTCGGGTTGTTGTTGTCGGTAACGTTTGCGCCGCCGCCAAAGTCCCACATGCCGCCACCCATGCCACCGCCAGTGAGGTTTCCGGTAGCGTAGAGACCATCGGTAGAATCGAACATGTCGTGGTGATTGACCGTAAGTGCAACGACTGGCATCGAAACGTTTTCATTGATGAAATACGTTTGCGTTGTAGTATCAGCGGCCATGCCGTTTACAAATTCAGAACAACGTACAACTGAGCTCTCGGTGATTTGCTTTGCCACTGTGATTTGCTCGGAAGAGACCGTCGGGAAGGAACCGTCAAATGTGCAACGGATTTCGCCACCCTTTTGCGGAGTGAGTGGCTCAATCGTTAAATTCTTGTAAAAGCCTGCTTTCGGGAGGAACGTTGCTTTGGCCTTGTGGTTGTCGTCGTATTCCGTAAGCCCACTAGAAGATGACGGTCCGCCAACAGAGGGGCTCGAAGTCATAGCACTTGAAGAAGAAATGGCCGGAAGTTGTGCTGGAGACGAACTACTAGCCGGAGCTACAGCAGAACTCGTTGCTGAAATTATTGCAGAACTGGAATGTGGCGCGGGCGAGGAGGAACTTTCAGGAACAACTGCGCTTGATACCCCTGGAGTGGGGACGTCTTGGGCGTTCGTTTGAGAACTGGATATACCTGCAAGCTGGGTGGACGAAGAAGATTCCGTTGAGGGTGGAATGTTTTGGTAGTCCGGGTCGTTTTGTTCCATCGACGAAGACGAAATGTCGCTGATTTCAGGAGCCGTACTATCAAATGCGGCTACATTATCATCGGCACATCCGTAAAAATACATACTTGCAAACGCAAGTGGCCAAACCAAGTGTTTTTTCATTATAAATCTCATCCCTTGAAAAAACTAAACCCACACTTCTATATTGGAATATATAGCTGTTTTCCCCCCCATAGACTGTATTTATTGTTTTTTTTCATTAACTGTTGTAAACGTTGAGATTTTTTTTGTGAAAATGAGACAAAAATGCTCAAAAAAAGGAAATTATGACTGATTTTTAATGGCGTAATAAAAGACCGTAAATTATCAGTCCAAAGCCGATAAGGTCAAGAATGCCTGTAATGAGTTTAAATTCTTTTGGGTGATCTTTTCTTGTTCTGATGACGGTAAATTCTTTTAAGCACAGTCTTATTTGGCCATCAAATGTACAGCCTATTACAAATGTTAAAAATCCTAGTCCGCTTATAATAAAGTTAAAAGATGTGTATTGCTTTGTCTGATTATCGAAAAAGCAGAAGCCAGTTAAGATTAAGATGAAACCAATGACTTTAAACGCAACAGAGCCTGGCGTCATTCTGTTTTGATATTTTTCATTGAGACTTTGTGTATACTGTGGCAATGGCAAAATGTCATCTTTGTTGCCGGTGAGTTCGATTATGCGTTTTTCGACAATTCGGATCCGTTCTGGAGAATCATCTGCCTGAAATGCATGATCGCGAATTTGGCTTAAAATATCGTGAAGTCCCTGATTGATGGCGATCCAAAGTTCCGAGGAACGCCTTTCGCGGGCGCGGCTGGCTATTTTCCCTTTTTCCAAAGACTTCTTCAGCCGTAATTACGAGTGGGATTGGGTCTGTACCCTTGTGGTTGCCTCCCATGCTCGACGAAAGATCGTTCTCGTCAAGAACGTTGTGCATAATCTATGTATTACGTTTATTGAAATTGTTACGGAATTTGTTATGTAAAGGTGGGCCCTATTACTTGTAAAATCGATATCTCCGAGTCCTTCCAAAACGAATTTCTTGTAAAAAATGTTATCCAGGGGGGCTAATTTTTACAAAAATCAGCCTTCTTACGGCAAATTCACTTTTTGGCACGTATTTTGCAAACCCTTCCGCTAGGACGTGCCGAGCGAAGTAAGGCGAGAATCTACAGCGTAAAAAATGAGAGCCGAAACACCTTTCGACTCTCAAATTTTTTTTGCATTACTAGTAACTAGTTGCTGCACCGCAGCAAGGCTTGTAGTTGAATGGTTCGCAGTTGATTTCCCAACCACAAACCACTGTCTACTTCCTACTGTCTACTGCCTACTTACTCTTCGGCAACTGCACAGAAATGTGGATGTCCTGCAACTGCTGCAAATCCACTTCGCTCGGGCTCTGGTCCATCGGGCTAGAAGCACTCGTGTTCTTCGGGAATGCGATGTAGTCACGGATAGATTCTTCACCTTCCATGGTAGCGACAACGCGGTCGAGACCGAAGGCGAGACCGCCGTGCGGAGGAGCACCATACTTGAATGCATCAACGAAGAAGCCGAACTTGGTCTTCACCTGTTCTTCGGAGAGGCCGAGCAAACGGAACACCTTTTCCTGAACTTCCGGGTTGTGAATACGGATAGAACCACCGCCGATTTCCACACCGTTAAGAACAAGGTCATAAGCTTCAGCGTTGCAATCCTTGAGGTTGCCGCTGAGCATCATGTCCAAATGTTCCGGAAGCGGGTTCGTGAACGGGTGGTGCATAGCCATGTAGCGGCCTTCCGTGTCGCTGTATTCGAACATCGGGAATTCGGTAATCCACACAAATTCACGCTTCTTCGGATCGCGGAGACCCTTGATTCGGGCGACTTCCAAGCGGAGCTGACCCATAGCCGTAGCTGCAATCTTTTCCGGACCGGCGATGAAGAACATCATGTCGCCGCACTTAGCGCCAACAGCGTCGCGGAGTTCGTTAAGTTGTTCGGTCGTGAAGAACTTGCCAACCTGAGTTTCCACTTCGTCGTTTTCCTTGACGCGCATCCACACGAGGCCCTTGGAACCGTACTTGCCCACGTAAGCCGTGAGTTCGTCGATCTGCTTACGAGTAAAGTCAACGCAACCCTTAGCAGCGATACCGCGGATCTTGCCACCAGCGGCAACGCAGTTCTTGAACACGCCAAAGTTGGACTTTGCACCGATTTCAGACACATCGTGGATTTCGAGGTCGAAGCGGAGGTCCGGCTTGTCGGAACCGTACTTGAGCATAGCTTCTGCCCACTTCATACGGCGGATGTGGCGCGGCGGTTCGAAGTTCCAAACCTTACCCAAGACTTCGGTCACGAACTTGTCGAACATTTCCATGACTTCGTCCTGGTTCACAAAGGACATTTCGACGTCGATCTGTGTGAATTCCGGCTGACGGTCAGCGCGGAGGTCTTCATCGCGGAAGCACTTGGCAATCTGGAAGTAGCGGTCCATGCCAGCAATCATCAAGAGCTGCTTGTACTGCTGCGGAGACTGCGGAAGGGCGTAGAACTTACCCGGGTTCACGCGGGACGGCACGAGGTAGTCGCGGGCGCCTTCCGGAGTGGACTTGCAAAGGCACGGAGTTTCGATGTTTTCAAAACCGTTGGCATAGAAGAAGTCGTACACGGCCTTGAGGAAGCGGCTCTTGAGGAGGAGCTTCTTCTGGATCCACGGACGGCGGAGGTCCAAATAGCGGTACTGCAAGCGGAGGTCGTCGTTTTCCTTGCATTCTTCGTTCGGGTCGTTAATGGCCAAGGGAGAGGTGAGAGCGGCGTTCAAAATTTCGAGCTTGTCAGCCTTGACTTCGATTTCACCCGTAGCGAGCTTTTCGTTCGTGTTGCCTTCTTCGCGGGCGTAGACCTTACCAGTCACGTAAATAACGTATTCGTTACGGAGCTGTTCGGCGGTCTTCAACACGTCGGCGTTGTAGTCCGGGTTGAAAACGATCTGGGTCTTGCCATACTTGTCGCGGAGGTCAACGAAAATCACACCACCATGGTCACGGCGGCGATCCACCCAACCGGCGAGTGTTACGATCTGGCCAACATCTTCCTTGCGAAGCTGGCCGCAGTTATGTGTACGTTTCATGGTTGTATCCTTGAAGATAATTTTTCGGGCGAAAATATAGCAATTTAGAACTTAGAACTTAGAACTTAGAGCTTAGAAATTGCAGAAATAGTTACTAGAAAACGAAGTTGGAATTGTGTTATCTTGGGCGAAACATAGTGGAGTCGAAGAATCTAGGAATTTTTTTTATAGTGGTGGGGGAGGAATCCCCCTCGCTTCAGCCGCTTCGTCATAGCAACGTCACGGGCGACGTCATTCCATCCCACGAGCCGGAACCTAGCCGCCATCTTCTTGCGTCTTCCGCTACCCCTTCGAGCGGGGCCACCCCGCAACGCCCCGTAAAATCTCAGCTCATAACGAGCCACGATTTATGCAAATTTACGTACTAAACGAGCATTTTAAACGCAACTAGTACGTAAAAAACAAAAGCCAAATAAGCCTATTTTGCAATGTTCGCCACAATTACGTACTATACCAAATAAAACAATACCGCAAGTACGTATAATATCCTCGTCGCAAACAAAAAATCAATAGCAATATGGAATTAGTCTGCACTTTTACGTACTGCATGGTCACTAAACAGCCATTTAGTACGTAGCATATAAATTAAACAAAAAACATTACGTACTAAGACCCATTAAAACACCCTTGAAGTACGTAAAACGTTCCAAAACGAGCTCAAGCCCGTCCATAAGTGATTTTTACGCCCAGCTACGCCGCTTTACACCAATCAACAAGCAACGCCAACCGTTTTAGTCAAAACCTATAGCTGGTTATTGTTTTATCTCGGCTCGTAAAGAGCCCCTATAAGACCTTAAACGCACATATTCAAATTCCTTGTTTATTATATACAATCAAGTTATATCAAACAATCCAATCACTTTTTATTCTTCATTTCTTTCCCATATTTAATTAATTCATAGAAAAATTTACCCATATTACATAGAAAAACTATAGAAGTCGTATAAAGGCAAATTCCATCAGTAAACCTAGAATCGTTTATGTAAAGTCCAAAAAAAACTGGACCAAAAAACGAAAAAACAAAAACTGGGCCAATTAGCATTTGTAGAAAAAAATGCCTAAACTTACAATTCTTCGTTTTATTCAATGCCGAAACATGAATATAAAATACAACAATAAAAGGAATACTAGCAATAATATAAATCATTTTTCTGCAGGGCACTTATTGTCCCATTCAAGCGTAGATTTTTGATCAATCACGAATCCAGCAGCACCACCGATTGCACCACCTAAAACCTCTTGGTTTTATCTCGGCTCATAAAGAACCCCTATAAGACCTACTTTCAGAATATACCTTATTTTATGCGGGTTCGCAAGCGGTTAGACGTTGAAAAAAAAACAGAAATGTTGAATCAAATCCTGGGTTTTCGTCCGCATTCCTGTCCGTGATACTCAGGATGCATTTAATAGTGTAGAAATATTTGAATAACCTCTCGCGGTTGAAAAAGAATCACCCAGAATATATTGGATATTGAATAATGTTTGAATTCGCTTTACATGAACTTCGCTGCAATTTTATATTCAACACTGTATCTGCGATACTTCCCGCGCAAGTAGTACACTACAGTAGGCTTTGTTGTCCCGTCCGAGAGTTTGGCTATCCCGTAATACGCGTTGCCATTATGTCTATTGATGTCTACTCCCGTGCATTTGATGGGAGCTTGCTTTAGTTCGTTTACGTTAAGATCTGCCAAAGCCTCGTCTTCTATCCAGCCGTATTTGTCGGTTGTGTAACCTGAGATGATGGCGGCTATAATTCCGGCACAGACTAATGTTACGCCCGTGGCGCGCAAATGTTGTTTGTCGTGTTTGCCTTCGGTTCCTTTGAAAAAATTGGAACATTGCTTAAATAGCAGGTACATGGCGGATATTACGATTATGGAAGAAAAGCCCGCTTCTGCAGTTTTCATCAAACGAAAATCGATGTATACGTGGTTCAATACGGGCCTAATGAAAATGGCGATTGCTACGATGTAAATGATGGATAAAATGAGGGGCCCAGCAGGGTTTTTCTTGAAATTTTCGCAGCATTCTTTTGCTTCTTGAATCTTTTCTGCTTCGCTTTTTTCTTTGCGCATGTAAATTCCTTTTGGAGTATATAAGATACGATTTTCTTTCCAAATCTGTAAAGCGCTTTCCATTTTCTGTCGAGGTTTTACGCCTTTTGTCGCTCCTTTTGGTCTTTTTATCCTCCAATTGTGCAAGTAAACAATATTTTCGCAATTTTTTGACGATTTTCTTGTCTTTTTTAAAATTTTACTTGTATATTTTTTTCTGTGTTTAATAAAAATGCCCTTAAAAGGGGTGTTTTGGTTCAATTTGGAGATTTAAATGGCAGAAGATTTGCAAGCCCTTATGGAACGCATCCAGAAGGATGCTGTCGAAAAGGCAGAACTCGCAGCAGCAGATATTATTTCTAAGGCAAAGGACAAGGCAGCTGAAATTGTCAAAGCCGCCGAAGACGAAGCCAAAGCAAAACTCGAAAACGCCGACAAGGAAGCACAAGCATTTACAGAACGCAGCGAACGCACTTTGGAACAGTCCGCTCGCGATTTGCTCCTCTCGGTGGGCAAGAACCTCGAAAAGATGATTCTTGATCTTCTCAGCCTCCAGATTGACAAGTCTCTCGATGAATCTACCGTGAAGAACATGCTCCTTACGGTTGCAAAGAGCTACACCTCCGACATCGAAATTAACTTCTCCGAAGCTGATGCCAAGGCTCTCACGGGCTTTGTGATGGGCGAGTTTGCAAAGCAGCTCAAGGCTGGCGTCAAGGTCGAAAGCGACAAGGGCGTCAAGTTCGGCTTCCGCGTCAAACTCGACGGCGGCAAGGTCAGCCACGAATTTACAGAACAGGCAATGGCGGAATCTCTTTCTGCCTTGCTCAGACCGCAACTTGCAAAGATTGTAAACAAGGCCGCCCAGGGCAAATAAGGCGGTCCAATGAGCAGTCCAGCATATTTGATGGCATCGCTTCCGATGCTAGAACTGGGCGACGTTCCGCCCCTTAGCATGGCCGAGTTCCGTGGCCGTTGCGAAGGTGTGCTGGATGCCCCAGAACTCGAAGCGCTCGACGCCCTTTTGGCGGGCGAAGAGTGCGATGATGAATTTGTTAGGGAATACCAGTCCCGCGAAACCCAGATGAGAAACGTTTCAGGTAGGCTCCGCGCCCAGGCGTGGGGCCCTGAAGTGCGTTTTGCGGAACGTTCATTCTCTGGTTATGACGTCACCTTTGCGAAGATGATCCAGGACGCGTTCATGAAGTCGAATCCGCTTGAAAAGGAACAGGATATCGACCGCGCCCGTTTTTGGCTTGTGGATAGCCTTGCCGGTGTAGGCGAGGGGACCATCAAGCACGTCTACGCCTATGCGATTAAGCTTAGAATCTGCGAGCGTTGGGCTCGCTTGAACGATATCGCAGGCGACAAGGCCGTCATCAATATTATTAATGAAAACGATCCTGCGTACAGGCAGGAATGAGTGGAGGTCCATTTTCAATGGCTAGTATCGGAAAAATAACCGGCGTGAACGGAAACCTGATTCGTGTCAAGTTTGAAAGCGCCGTTTCCCAGAACGAAGTGGCTTATGCAAAGCTCATTTCGAAGAACGAAGCAGGTAAGACAGAAATCATCCCCCTTAAGAGCGAAGTGATTCGTATCCGTGGTGATTACGCTGAACTCCAGGTGTTCGAAGATACGACTGGCCTCAAGGCTGGCGACGAAGTCGAATTTACGGGTGAACTCCTTTCTGTTGAACTTGGTCCGGGTCTCCTTACTCAAGTTTTTGATGGCCTTCAGAACCCGCTGCCGAAGCTCGCTGACGAATGCGGCTTCTTCCTCCAGCGCGGTAAGTACTTGAAGGCTCTCCCGCGTGACAAGAAGTGGGCTTTTACTCCGGTCGCTAAGGCTGGCGATGTTGTTGTCGCTGGTGATACGCTCGGTACGGTTCCGGAAGGTGTTTTCTCGCACCGCATCATGGTGCCGTTCAAGCTCCTTGGCAAGTGGACTGTAGATTACATTACGACTGCCGGTGACCGCGTTGTCGAAGATGTTGTCGCAAAGCTCAAGAACGATAAGGGCGAATCTGTTGATGTGACGATGGTGCAGACCTGGCCGGTGAAGATGCCGATCAAGGCTTACGAAGAACGCTTGCGCCCCTCCAAGCCGCTCACTATGCAGCAGCGCATTATCGATACGTTCTTCCCTGTGATGCAGGGCGGTACGTTCTGTACGCCGGGCCCGTTCGGTGCCGGTAAGACCGTGCTCCAGCAGCTTATGAGCCGTTATGCCGACGTGGACATCGTGATTTTGGCCGCTTGCGGTGAACGTGCTGGTGAAGTGGTGGAAACCCTTCGTGAATTCCCGGAATTGATTGATCCGCGTACGGGCAAGTCCTTGATGGAACGTACGCTGATTATTTGTAACACGTCTTCGATGCCGGTGGCTGCTCGTGAAGCTTCTGTTTATACCGGCGTGACGCTCGCTGAATACTACCGTCAGATGGGCCTCAACGTGCTCCTCCTCGCAGACTCTACTTCTCGTTGGGCTCAGGCTCTCCGTGAAATGAGTGGTCGTTTGGAAGAAATTCCGGGCGAAGAAGCATTCCCGGCTTACCTCGAATCTGTGATCGCATCTTTCTACGAACGCGGTGGCGTTGTCCGCCTCAAGGACGGTTCGACCGGCTCCGTGACAATTTGCGGTTCCGTGTCTCCGGCAGGTGGTAACTTCGAAGAACCGGTGACCCAGGCTACCCTTAAGGTGGTGGGCGCATTCCTCGGCCTTTCCCGTGAACGTTCTGACCAGCGCCGCTTCCCGGCAATCCATCCGCTCGATTCCTGGTCCAAGTACGAAGGCATTATCGATTCCAAGAAGGTTGCCGAAGCCCGTTCCATTCTCGCTAACGGCGTGGATGTGAACAACATGATGAAGGTCGTGGGCGAAGAAGGTACTTCCATCGAAGACTTTATCGTTTATTTGAAATCCGAATACTTGGATGCAGTTTATCTGCAGCAGGACGCTTATAATGAAATCGACGCCGCTTGCTCTGCAGACCGTCAGAAGTACGTGTTCGATAAAATTTATACCATCCTTAAGACTCCGATGACATTTGCCGAAAAGGATGTTGCTCGTACGTTCTTCCTCAAGCTCACGCAGGCGACCAAGGACTGGAACCGCGTGGCATTTGACAGCCAGGAATTCAAGGATCTCGAATCCAGTATTTTTGCTTCCGTAAAGGAGGTTTCTCTCAATGCATAATGTTACTTACCATCGTATTGAACGCATTGCCGGTTCTGTGATTACTTTGAGAGCCGAAGGCGTTGCAAACCAAGAACTCGCTCAGGTTACAAGTTCGTTCGGTACATCTCTTGCCCGCGTGATCCGCATTGACGGTGATCTTGTGGACTTGCAGGTTTTTGCGGGTGCCCGTGGTATTTCTACGGATTCCGAAGTGCGATTCCTTGGTGAACCGATGAAGGTCCCGTACAGCGAAGCTTTGCTTGGCCGCGTGTTTAACGGTGCCGGCAAGCCGCGCGATAACGGCCCGGAAGTCGATGGCGAACGCATCACGATTGGTGGCCCCTCCGTAAACCCAGCTAAGCGTATCATCCCGAAGACGATGGTGCGTACGGGTATCCCGATGATTGATGTGTTCAACACGCTCGTCGTTTCGCAGAAGCTCCCGATTTTCTCGATTGCAGGTGAACCCTACAACGAACTTTTGGCACGTATCGCCTTGCAGGCTGAAGTCGACGTGATTATCCTCGGCGGCATGGGCCTCAAGCACGATGACTACCTCTATCTCAAGGATTACCTCGAAAAGAACGGTGCACTTAGCCGTACGGTGATGTTCATGCACACTGCATCTGACCCGATTGTGGAATGCTTGCTCGTTCCGGATGCATCTTTGGCTGTTGCTGAAAAGTTTGCAACCGAAGGCAAGAACGTGCTCGTGCTCCTCACGGACATGACGAACTTCGCCGACGCCATGAAGGAAATCGCTATTACGATGGAACAGATTCCGTCTAACCGAGGTTATCCTGGCGACCTTTACTCTCAGCTCGCAAGCCGTTACGAAAAGGCTGTGGACTTTAGCGATGCTGGTTCTATCACGATTTTGGCTGTGACCACCATGCCGGGCGACGACGTGACGCACCCGGTTCCGGACAACACGGGTTACATTACCGAAGGTCAGTTCTACTTGCGCAAGGGCCGTATCGAACCGTTTGGTTCTTTGAGCCGCTTGAAGCAGCAGGTGAACGGCAAGACCCGTAGTGACCACCGTACCATCATGAACACCATGATTCAGCTGTACGCCAGCTACAAGGAAACCTTGGAAAAGCAATCCATGGGCTTCAACATGAGCAACTGGGACCAGAAGCTGTTGAAGTACGGCGTACGCTTCGAAAAGGAAATGATGGACCTTTCTGTGAACATCCCTCTTGAAAAGGCTTTGGATCTCGGATGGGAAATCCTCGCCGATTGCTTCACTCCTGAAGAAACCGGTATCCCCACCAAGATGATCAATCAGTACTGGCCGAAGAAGTGGTAATATGGCTAAGGTCAAGTTAACTAAAAACGCCCTCAAGGCGGAACGTGACGCACTGAAGCGCTTCCAGCGCTATCTGCCGACGTTGCTTTTGAAAAAGCAGCAGTTGCAGATGGAAATGCGTACGCTCCAGGAGAAGGTGATGGCGAAACGCGAAGAAGAGGATAAGCTCCGCAAGAGCATGGCTTCGTGGATTTCGCTTTTTGCCGAACCCATTGAGTGGAAAAAGTATCTCTCGGTGAAGAGTGTCGAACAGGGCGAGGGTAACATTGCCGGCGTGAAGATTCCGACGTTTAGCGGCGTGGAATTCAACGTGAACATTCCGGACTTCTTTACGACTCCGGTGTGGCTCGACGATGGTATCCGCAGCTTACAGGGTTTGATTTCTTTGCGCCTGGAACGTCGCGTGCTCGAGCGTCAGTACGAACTTTTGTCTAAAGAATTGCGTACCACGAGCCAGCGTGTGAACCTGTTCGAAAAGGTGAAGATTCCCGAGTCTAAGGATAACATCCGCAAAATCAATATCTTCTTGGGCGACCAGCAGACAAGCGGTGTGGCCCGTAGTAAGCTTGCAAAGGGCAAGGCTACGGCTAAGGCGCTTGCACTTGACGCTCAGAGTAAGGAGGTTGCCGCATGATTACTCCTATGAAGAAGGTGACCATTCTTACGCTTGCAAGCCATAAGGAAGAAACCCTTAAGGCTCTGCGCGAAATGGAAATTATCCATTTGACTCCGCTCCAGAATGCCGTAGGTGCATCTGTGAACGGTGCAAAGGGTGCTGTGGCCCGTGTGCAGAAGGCTATGGAAGTCGTTCCGGATAAGCTTCGCAAGGGTGTGACGCCTGCAGCGAAAGGTGCAAGCGGTGTAACGCTCGTCGAAGAAATCCAGACGCTCATTTCGGACAAGAAAAATGCCGAAATCCAGCTGGAACAAGCCAAGGAAGAACTTGAAAAGCTCCACGCTTTTGGAAATCTCGATCCGCGCACGGTCAAGGAACTTGCCGCAAAGGGCATTTTTGTTCGCCTTTATCTCGTCGATCTTTCTAAGGAACCTTTTGAAGTCGAAGGCGATAACGCTTACAAGCATGTCTTTGGCAAGGATGAAAATGGCACGTACATTGCCGTGTTCACGAAGGGCGATGCTCCTGCATCTGTGAAGGGTGCGTTTACGGAACTCGCCATGCCTCTCAAGTCGCTCGAAGAATATCGAATGATTGAAGAGGAATCGAACACGACGATTTCTGCTGTGGATGAACGCTTTGCCCAGCTTGCTTCTGTGAAGGACGATCTTGAAGACCGCCTTTTGGAAGTGACGGACCGTTACAATCTCGTGGAAGCTTCTGCAAGCATGCTCCAGAACAAGGGCCTTGCAGCACTTCAGGGATTCTGCCCGGAACCGCGCGTTGCTGAAATCCGTGCGGCAGCGAAGGCAAACGGCTGGGGCATCCGTGTTGAAGATCCGACGGACGAAGATAGCGTCCCGACGCTTCTCGGCTACAACAAGCTTTCACGCCCGATGCAGTGCCTCTATGACATTATTGGCATCTCGCCGGGCTACAACGAAGTTGACGTGAGCTCTGTGTTCCTCTGCTTCTTTAGCATTTTCTTTGCGATGATCGTGGGCGATATGGCGTACGGCCTGTTGTTCCTCGGCATCGCCCTCTATGCGAGAGCGAAAATGCCGAAGGCAAGCAGTGCTGGATTCCACTTTGTGTATTTGATGAGCTGGGCGACTATCATCTGGGGCGCCATCAATGCAAATTTCCTCGGGCTTACGCCGGAACTTGCAGGGTGGAGCTACTATCTCGATATCGCTAACTACAACTTTATCCCGGAAGGCGTGCGTAACGTGCTCTACTGGATTCGCAGCTCTGCTCCGACGGATCCGACGCGCTTCGAAGCATACAAGCAGTTCTGCGAGATGTTTACATTCTTGCCGGAAAGCTTTGTGCCGAAGGCCGCAGGGGCATCCCAGATGCAGCATATCCAGCTGTTCTGTTTCTGCATTGCCGTTGTGCACTTGAGCATTGCTCATGCGTGGAACGTTGTTGTGCGTATCAAGCGCAAGTCTTCGACGTTCATGGCGCAGGTGGGCTGGCTCATGGGTGCTTGGGTCATGTTCTTCCTTGCATGCAACATGGTGCTTGGAATCGACATGCCGAAGTTCGTCATCCCGATGTTCATCGTGGAAGTCGTGCTTCTCGTGCTCTTTACGGTGCCGCCTAGCCGCCTCAAACAGGACTTCATCAGCATCCCGATGCTCGTGCTCGACATCGTGAACAGCTTTACCGACGTCATCAGCTATATCCGTCTCTTTGCTGTGGGTATGTCTGGTGCCGCAATCGCCGAAGCGTTCAATGGAATGCTCTCGCCGCTGTTTGGCTCTGCCGTGGGTGTTGCCGGTGCAGCTCTAGTTCTTTTGGGCGTTCATTGCTTGAACATTGCACTTGCCGTGATGGGCGTTGCAGTGCATGCCGTACGTCTTAACACACTCGAATTTTCAAATGGACTTGGTCTTGAATGGAGCGGATTTGCATTCAGCCCCTTCGCCAAGCAAAAAAATTAAACCAAGGGTTAAATCCCGCTACTTAATGAGGATAATATAATGGAACCGAATACAATGGTTACTCTCGCTAAAATGGGTGCTGCTGCCGCTCTCGGCATTTCGGCAATGGGCTCCGCCCTTGGTTGCGGAACGGCTGGTATGTCTGCTATCACGATGTGGAAGAAGGCTTATGCTCAGGGTAAGTCCGCTCTCTTCACGCTTCTCGTGTTCGTCGGTGCTCCGATTTCCCAGACGATTTACGGCATGTTGCTCATGAACTTCATCTTGAGCAAGGCTGCTGAACAGGGCTTTACGAACTGGGGCGGCTGCCTCGGTGCTGGTATCTTCGGTGGCCTCGGCATGATGGCTTCTGCTTGGTACCAGGGCAAGTCTGCTGCAGTGGCTTGCGATGCTCTCGGTGAAACCGGCAAGGGCATGGTGAACTACTTGATGGTTCTCGGTATCGTCGAAACTGTCGCTTTGTTCGTGCTCGTGTTCTCCATGATGGTGCTTTAATCGAAAGAGGTTGCACTTATGGATCAATCACAACTTTTAACGCTCGCAAAGCTCGGTGCGGTGGCGGCTCTTGGCCTTGCCGCGGTGGGCTCTGCGCTGGGTTGCGGGACTGCCGGCATGGCGGCCATCGGTGCCTGGAAAAAGGCGTATCTCAAGGGTAAGAACGCGCTCTTTACGCTGCTCATTTTTGTGGGTGCGCCGATTGCGCAGACGATTTACGGCATGCTCCTGATGATGTACATCTTGAACAAGTCGCAGGCAAATCCTGGCAACTGGGCAGCTTACCTCGGCGTAGGCATTTTCGGTGGCATTGGCATGATGGCTAGCGCTTGGTACGTGGGCAAGTCCGCAGCTGACGCTTGCAACGCTCTTGGCGAAACGGGCAAGGGCCTCGTGAACTACCTCATGGTGCTCGGTGTCGGCGAAACCGTCGCGCTGTTCGTCATGGTGTTCTCGATGATGCTCGTGTCGTAAAAGTAATGGCGGGGCGGCGCCCCGCACATAGATGTCATTCCGGCCTCCGAGCCGGAATCACCAAAAAAAGATTGCTTAACGGCAGTCTTTTTTTGTTGTAAATTGGAGCGCAAAATCGCTAATTTTATTTGTCATTTTCATATTTCTTTAAGTATATTAAAAGCATGCAAAACGATATTATTAAAATTTCTCCGAGTATTCATGAGTTCCTCTTGACTCATGGTTATACTGAAAACTTTACTGTGACTCCCATTGCCGGTGCAGGCTCTGGAAGGCGTTATTTCCGTATCGCTAGCGATGAACGTAAAAGCGTCTTGCAGGTGAGTGCCGAAGTGAACGAAGATTTCAAGCACTTTGTCGAGTATTCCAAGACATTCAGGGAATACGGCTTGCCGGTTCCGCGCGTTTATTGTGTTGACGAAAATGCGTGCCAGGTGTTGCAAGAAGACTTGGGCAAACGCAGCCTCTTGGACGAAGCTTTCCCGAATGGCTCAAAGGTCCTTTCGGGCAGTGCGCGTATTCTGTACCCGGAAGTGATTGATGCGCTTATCCAGTGGCAGAATGCAAGCCATCAGCTGTTTAGCCATCATACCGAAATTTGGCTCCGTCGTTTTGACTTTGCCGCCCTCAAGTGGGAATCCGATTACTTTACCGAGAATTACCTCAAGCTCCACAAGGGCATTACGGAAATTCCGGAATCAGTTCGCTATTTCTATTCACTCGTGGCCGTCTCCGTTGAAGCTCAGACGAAGGTCTTGATGCATCGCGATTTCCAGAGCCAGAACATCATGATCCGCCCGAATTCCGAAGTCGCATTTGTGGATTTCCAGGGCGCTCGTCGCGGTTCTATGTTCTATGATATTGCATCGCTCTTGTGGGACCCGTACGTGAGCTTGCCGCTCCCGATGATCAAGGACTTCTTTGAATATTGGCGCAGCCAGTACCGCGGTACAAGAATTTATACGAAGGACGATGCCTGGGATGGCTTTGTGCATGCCAGTTTGCAGCGCTTGATGCAGGCTCTTGGCGCATACTGTTTCCTCTCGAAGGTGAAAAAGATTGAAAAGTTCGAACAGTACATTGAACCGGGCAAGGCTCAGCTCCGTGTGCTGTTTGGCGAATTCAAGCAGATTGCCAAGGCTACAGACCCTGAAGTGTTCAAGTTCATGGATTGGGCGCTGCAGTAATGGCTCTCATCTATACGCGTATTTACGCGCAGCCAGTGGAGTTCAATCGTGCTTTGGGTTACGCTTATGACGCACTTGTGAAAAGTCCTTATTCGTTTGATGCGATGTCTACATGGAAAGGGCTTTCGGAGCGTGTCGCTCAGGGCATTTATATGGGGCAGGGACTCTTGCTCCCGCATACGCGAGTTTCTGGTTTGCAGGAACCGTTGATGGCTTTTGTTGTCGCTCGTGAGGGCATTACGGGGATTAAAACTCGTAATGAAGAAATTGCTCAATTTATGTGCGTGCTTCTTTCTCCGGCGGAATCGGCTATGGCGCATACGGTTACGATTGCGAATGTGGCAAAGCGATTGCTCGACCCCGAATGGAAAGAAAAAGTCCTCGCCGCCACCGATGAGGAAGAATTAAAGAAAATGTTCTAAAGTGTTACTGAATCCTTCGTGGCTGCGCCACTCAGGATGACGAAGTGCATTTACCATTGTACGCTACCGACGGCATAAGCGCGGTAGCCTTTAAAGTCTCCGAAGAATCTTGTGTAGCTTGTTCTAAAGCTGAACCATTCCCACGGAGTCAAGCTCAATGTCAATCCAAGTTCTTTGTAGCGAAGCGTTGTCTCTTCGTTCAGGAATTTTTTGTCCATGGCACTTTCTGGCGTGTGCAGGTCCTTGATGTTTCCGCCGAAGGCGGTGTCTTTCGCGACTGCGCCAAAGAAAATCGTCGCTTTGATGAAGTTGTATGTAGCGGTCACTTCGGTATGGACCTCTTGGCTGTTCGGGCCGAGGTCACTGCCGAGGCTCTGGGCGTAGCTCGCGTACGTGTAGGCGTTCCCTTTGTGGTGTGTGTAAACCCACGGCTCAATGCGCGTGTATTCAAACATCCAGTCGAAATTCACGGGGCCGATTTCGATATTGTCACGGGCGACGCCGAGTGTTGTAGCCCACTTATTGCCCCACCAGCTATCGTCAAACATGCTTGTCGGGGATTTCATATCATCCCACAAAAGTTCAGCGTAGAATTCCCAATTCGGGAGTGTTTTCACGCTCAAGTCAAAGGCTAGAGAAATGTTGTCCTGGTCGCCTTGCAAGTGTTCCTGAAAAACGTAAGGTATGAACGGGAGGACGTATGCCCATTCAAATTCACGGCCTGTACTATCGCTGTCGGGATTCGGGTTTGAGCCTGCAGCTTCGGTAGTGGTTCCGTAAAGCGATGTTTCTGAAATGCCTAGCGTGATTTCTTTCGGGAGGTTCAAATTCAGGCGGTGCGCATGGAAATACTTGCCAAAGTTCTTCTTTTCGTAGAGTTTGGCGGCGTATTGCGTGTATTCAATAGGGCCAAGCGTGAACTGGTAGCCAAAATAAGGAGTCGGGGCTGCATCGGGGATGCGGCTGGAGCTGTCTTGCCACGGACGGTAAAAATTGCGTTCTCCGCGTAAAATCACGTGGTTACGGCGTGCGGGGCCCCATTCCAAAAAGTCAAATCCGGCGAGCAACTTGACGGGCTTAAGATTGTAGCTCACGTTTGCGGCGAATAGGTCCCAGGTGCGTTTATGTTCGCTCTGCTTGTTGTAGGGGAGGCCTTCGTCGGGATTGTAGTAATTGAAATTGATGTAACGGTTTGTGTAGTCCGTGTTGACTTTGACACGGGTATCAAACAGGAACGCGTCGGTGAATTTGCCGCTTGCGAATAAGCGAACGGACATGGAATTGTCATAATGCGTTTTTGCTTTGCTGAAATTTGTGACAGCAAGTGAGTCAAGGAGCTGGACGTTGATGTTCAACTCTTTGGTATGCGCCGAATCGGCAAAGGAAATGTGGTGTGGCATGTCGACCGGATGCGCTGAGCAGGCGAGTGCGGTTCCAAAGATAATGCTAAGAACAGACGAGGTCTTGTGCCACGATTGCATTACTTCACTTCCTTGTCTTTTTTCCAGATGCCGATGATGCTCTTGTTCTTGCGGAAGGCGAGCCAGAGCGTCGGCCAAATGAGGATGAGGTCACGGATGAGGCTAGTCCAGGCTTCTGCCTTATCTTGTGCGCCTTCGAGTTCAAAGCAACCGCAAGTGATGCCGAGATCATTCCACAGCGCCCAGGCGAGTGCGATGATGAAGCTTACGAACATCCAGAAAATCGCAAATGCAGATTCGCGGACGAACGGCGATACAATCATCGCAAGCCCGAACCAGAATTCAAATTGCGGGTACACGAGTGCAAAGAAGTTGTTCACGAAGTCGAGGTGCAGCGCCGAGAAGAACTGGTACTGCGCAACGAGCGTTGCAAACTGGTGCGGGTCCTGAATCTTGAAAATGGAGGCGAAAATGAACATGCCTCCAATGCCGATGCGGCAAAGCGTTTCAAGAGCGCGGATAGCAAAATCCTTTTGGATCTTGATGGCCGGGAAGATGAGCGCACAAGCGAGAACGATGGCGCCAACGCCTACGTGGATGTTGTAGCGGTATGCCTTCGGCCAAATGTCGAGGAGCCATTCCTGGTCGGTGAACGTGAGAACCGTTTCGGGGAAGCTGATTTCGGCAACGCCAACGGTCACGAAGAACGTTGCGACGAGAAGGAGGATGCCCGCGATAATGGTTTTCTTGAGATTTTCTTTTTCAAAACATGCAATCATAGGGACTCCTTAAAGAATGTCTGCCGGCTTTTCGAGGATATCTTGGGTGCCAATCCAATCGACGGATTTGGCGTCATCGACGCGGATGTTGTTGATGATGGCAAGCGCGATGCTGAATGCTGCAATGCCGAGCAGGACAATCCAATTTAAGGACTTGAGGTAGACGAGAGCGTTTTTTTTGATTTTCTGAATGAATTCTTTCATGTTGTTCAATATACAAAATTATTGTAAGGTGTTTGCGCTTTGATAAAAAGCTGAATTTGAAAAATTGGCTTTTTTTACGTGAGTAATTGGTGTTTTTTGAAATTTTTCACGTAAAATTGTTAGTTTGTCTGATGGAAAATCAGGGATTTTTTGTTTTTGAGAATGAATTTCCTGTTTGAAAACGGATTTTTGTGGCTTTTTATGAACTTTTGAGGTTAATTTGTTGTTGCTTTTGACTATTTTTAGTGAGTTTGTTTGAAAATTTACGTGAGAAACTTTGATTTTTGCACAAAATTCACGTAAAAAATGGCATTTCCCTGATTTTTAATCTTTTTAGTGCAAAAAAAAGAACCCCGGAGTTTGTCCGAGGTTGGCTTTTTTTAGTCTAGCATAAGCGCCGGGCGGTTTCTTAATGAATTCCAGCACCGTCAGCGACATCGCAAGTCACCGGCTTGCCGTTCACTTCAAGAGCGAGCGTGTCACAGAACACGGCGCCACCCTTTGCGGTAAGGGCAATCTTTTCGAAGTCCTTGACCTTGAGCTCGCGCGGTTCGCTCGGAGCAACACCCTTGAACAAAGCGCGGTCACCCGGCTTTGCGTCTTCCGGGACGCTCACGAGTCTGCACTTGTGCGTTTCCGGTTCGAGGTCGCCTGCAAAGAGCATACCCTGGCTCATGATGCCACGGAGGGCGCTCGGCTTCAAATTTGCGAACAAGAGAATCTTGCGGTCCTGAAGTTCGTTTGCCTGGTAGCTGCTCTTGAGGCCGCTGCAAATCGTGCGGAGTTCGCCTTCGCCTGCATCGACCTTGAGTACGTACAAGCTGCTTGCGTCCGGATGGTCGGCAACTTCCTTAATTTGTGCAACACGGAGGTCCATAGCGGCCGGAACGTCTGCTGCCATAAGCGGCTTGTTCTGTTTCGGCTTGGCCTGCTGCGGTTCAGCCTTCTTGACTTCTTCTTCAATGCGCGGGAAGAGCGGCTTGCCTTCGCCGAACTTTTCACCACCCTTGAGAATGCCCCAAACGAGGTCGTTCTGGTCGGTGAACTTGCTACCGATCATGGCAAGACCTTCTTCGCTCTTGCCCGGGATGACCGGCCAGAGCATGCTGAGCGAGAGACGCACTGCTTCAGCAGAAATGTAAAGCACGGTTGCGAGTTCGTCCTTGGCGTTCGGATCCTTCGCGAGTTTCCACGGAGCCTTGATTTCGAGGTAGCGGTTCACGCTGCGGACAAGTGTCATGATTTCTTCGACGACCTGCGAGAGCTTGACCTGCGGAACCCATTCCATCACGTTCGTGCGGACGCGGTTTGCAATCGTAATCACTTCGTTGGCTGCATCGTCGAGAGCGTTCGGAGCCGGGAGTACGCCGCCGAAGTTCGTGAGCACCAAGCGGTGCACGCGGTTCAAAACGTTACCGAGATCGTTCGCAAGGTCGCTGTTGATGCGGCGGACAAAGCCGTCATGCGTGAAGTTCGCGTCCTGGCCCACCACCATTTCGCGGGCGAGGAAGTAGCGGAAGGCGTCAATGCCGTATTTTTCCATGTAGTCCATGGGGTTCACCACGTTGCCTGCGGACTTGCTCATCTTTTCGCCGCCGTTCACGAGCCACCAGCCGTGGGCCAGAATGTGCTGCGGAAGCGGAATGTCGAGAGCCATGAGCATGGTCGGCCAGTACACGCTATGCGTGGTCAAGATGTCCTTCCCGATGAGGTGGTAAGTGGCGGGCCAGATTGGCGTGCCGTCGGCATAAGTCTTGTGGAAGGCTGTCGAGGCGCTCACATAGTTGAGGAGAGCGTCAAACCAGACGTAAGTCACGTAGTCCGGATCGAACGGCAGCGGAATGCCCCAGCTGAGGCGCATCTTCGGACGGCTGATGCAGAGGTCGTTCAGCGGCTGGCGCAGGAACCCGCGGATTTCGTTCCAGCGGTAGTCCGGCACAATCCAGTCCTTGTGGCTTTCCAAGAAGTCAATCAGCTTCTGCTGGTAAGAACCCATCTTGAAGAAGTAGTTCTTTTCCTTGAGCCATTCCACCGGGCGGTGGCTGATCGGGTCGCACTTATTTTCGTCGAGTTCGTCTTCGCTGAAGAAACGTTCTTCGCCGACGGAGTACCAGCCTTCGTATTCCTTCGAGTAAATTTCACCCTTGTCCCAGAGCTTCTGCAAGCATTCCTGCACAAAAGCCTTGTGTTCCGGCATCGTGGTGCGGATGAAGAAATCATTGCTGATGTTCATCTTCTTCCAGAGGTCTTCGAAGCGGTGGTAGTATTCATCCACGTGTTCCTGTGGAGTCACGCCACGCTTGGCGGCTGCGCGCTGCACCTTCTGGCCGTGTTCGTCGGTACCGGTCAAGAAGAATGTCTGGTAGCCGATGATCTTGTGGAAGCGGGTAAGGATATCTGCGAGAACGGTCGTGTAGGAATGCCCGATATGCGGGGCATCATTGACGTAATAAATCGGAGTGGTGACGTAAAATTTTTTCATGGCTACAAATATAGTAAAATTGCTTATATTTCATAAAAAAGAGGTACTTATGTCATTTATTGATTTGGCTAGAAATCGTTTCAGTTGCCGAGCTTTCAGCGAACAGGAAGTTGAACCCGAAAAACTCATGCAGGTGCTCGAAGCGGGCCGTATCGCTCCGACGGCGGTGAATGGCCAGCCGGTGATTGTCAAGGTTCTCCAGTCTCCCGAAGCGCTCAAGAAGATTCGTGGCATCACGCGTATGGCGTATAACGCTCCTGTGGTGCTTATGGTCTGCTACGACGACAATAAAGTCTACACCCCGACGACGTATATGGACAGCTTCAAGAGTGGAATTATGGATTCTAGCATCGTGGCGACTTCCATGATGATGCAGGCCACGGACCTTGGGCTTGCAACGCTTTGGGCTCGTGGTTTCAATGCTGCTCACATTGAACATGAATTCGGTTTTGAGCCGAACATCAAGCTTGCCTGCCTTTTGGACATTGGCTATGCCGACCCGCAGAACGGAATCCCGTCACCTCGTCATGATGTGCGTAAGCCGATGAATGAATTTGCCGAAAAGCTTTAATATAGGCAAAAATTTGCAATTATAGAGGGGTTATGAATAAGCTAAAGTACTTGTTGCCTTTGGTTGTTTTTGGCGTGTTTTCTTGTTCAGGGAAAACGACTCACGTATTGGGCAACAAACAAACTTTGGCTTCGCCCAGGAGCATTGTCGTTGTTTATGAAAATGATGTTCATTGCCAAATGGATGGCTATGCAAAATTTGCGGGTCTTCGCGATGCAATTGCTGATACGGCTGATGTCTTGACTGTTTCCTCTGGCGATTTTTTGCAGGGCGGTGCGATGGGGAGCATCTCTCGTGGCGGCTATGTTGTAGCGCTCATGAATGCTGTCGGTTACGATGTCGTGACGCTTGGGAATCATGAATTTGATTATAAAATTCCACGCTTGATGGAACTTTCGGACTCCATGAACGCAGCAATTGTTTGCGCAAACCTTGTGCAGAAAGGGACATCGACGCCGCTGTTCAAGCCTTACATTCTAAAGCAGGTTGGCGCAAAGAAAATTGCATTTGTAGGCGTGCTGACACCGCAAACTTTAGTGGGGGAGGCTTACGCGTTTACGGATGAATCGCTAAAGACTTTGTATGATATTCCTTCGGAGAAAATTTTCAATCTCGTGCAGTCGGTCGTTGATGGTGCTCGCCAAGCGGGTGCGGACTTTGTGATTCTTCTTGCTCACTTGGGGTTTGTGCCTCCGGTGAGTTCCGTTGAGGTTGTTCAGAAAACAACGGGGATTAATGCTGTGCTGGATGGGCATTCGCATAGTGTTGTTGGCGAAGAGTTTATTGCAAACGCCAATGGCGACAGCGTTCTTGTGTCACAAACAGGAACGAAATTTCAAAATTTTGGAATGCTGAATATTACTCGCGATGGAAAATTTCATTCTCGGTTGATTCCGATGGATGGCGTCGTTGCGGTGAACCGTAAAGTTGCTGCCGTTCACGATAGCTTGCTTGCTTTGACTGCCGCCGATTTACAGAAAGTTGTCTCGAATACGAAATTTGAATTGACAATCAATGGCGATGACGGAAAGCGCTTAGTTCGCAAAGGCGAGACGAACTTGGGCGACCTTGCTGCCGATGCCATGCGTTTTTCTGTGGGGGCGCAAATAGGAATCGAAAATGGCGGAGGCGTTCGCGTGACGATACCGGCAGGACCTGTGAAATATCAAGACATTTTGAACGTGATGCCTTTTGCAAACGACATGTGCTTGATTCGTGCAACCGGGCGTCAGATCAAGGTGGCGCTTGCTCAAGGAGCTTCGAAATTGCCTGAGGAATCCGGTGGATTCTTGCACGTTTCGGGACTCCGCTATACGGCTGTCGTTGAGGCCTCGAAAGGTGGTGATGCGGCGCGAGTACGCGTTGAAAATGTGCAGGTCGAAACTGAAAATGGCTTTGTTGCTATTGACGAGAACGCTCTATATACGGTCGGATTGTCATCTTATGTGGCATACGAAGGCGGTGAAATTACAGCCTTCCGCGACAGTGAAATCATTATGGATAAGGTGATGACCGATGATGAAGCGTTTGTGAAATTCTTGAAAAGCTTGGGTGACGAAATCCCCGAAGCTTACCGAAAGCCGCAGGGGAGGATTGCGGTGAAATATGATAGGTAGGTGCATCACCCCTTTTAATGTGTTCTGCAAATTTTTATCTTTGCCTTTGTAAAAACTTAAAAAAGGAAAAATCATGCGTGATCAATTCGAAAGCCCGCTTATCAAGCGTTATGCTAGCAAGGAAATGAGTTTCATCTTCAGCCCGCAGTACAAGTTCCAGACTTGGCGGAGGCTCTGGATTTACCTCGCCGAATCCGAAATGGAACTCGGCCTCCCGATTACGCAGGAGCAAGTCGATGAACTGAAGGCCCACGAAAAGGACATCAACTTTGAAGTTGCCGAAGAAGAAGAAAAGCGCCGCCGTCACGACGTGATGAGCCACGTTTACGCTTACGGTGTCCAGTGCCCCAAAGCTAAGGGGATCATCCACCTCGGTGCAACGTCTGCATTCGTGGGCGACAACACCGACCTTATCCAGATGCAGCAGGCCATGATTCTCGTGCGCAAGCGTCTTTGCCGCGTGATGGACAAACTTTCCAAGTTTGCCATGGAATACAAGAACATGGCGCAGCTCGGTGCAACGCATTTCCAGGCTGCTCAGCTCACGACTGTCGGCAAGCGCGCTTGCCTCTGGCTTCAGGACATGCTCATCGACCTCGAAGAATTGAACTTCCTCATTGAAGTGCTTCCGTTCCGCGGCGTGAAGGGTACGACCGGTACGCAGGCTAGCTTCATGGACTTGTTCAACGGCGACGAAGAAAAGATTATGGAACTCGACCGCCGCGTGACCGCCAAGGCCGGCTTCAAGCGCGTGCTCACCATCACCGGCCAAACCTACACCCGCAAGTGGGACAACCGCGTAAACCAGGTGCTCAGCTCCATTGCTCAGAGTTTGCACAAATTCGCTACCGACATGCGCCTCATGCAGGGTGTGAAGGAAGTGGAAGAACCATTCGAAAAGACCCAGATTGGCTCCAGCGCCATGGCTTACAAGCGTAACCCGATGCGCAGCGAACGTATTTGCTCTCTCGCTCGTTTCGTGATGGCCCTGGTGAACAGCACCGCCTTTACGCAGGCGACGCAGTGGTTCGAACGTACGCTTGATGACAGTGCGAACAAGCGCTTGGCAATTCCTGAAGCGTTCCTCGCCATGGATGCCATGCTCATCATCGCCGAGAACGTCACCAACGGCCTCGTGGTTTATCCGAAGGTTATCGAAAAGCGCATCATGGCCGAACTCCCGTTCATGGCCACCGAAAACATCATCATGGAAGGCGTCAAGAACGGCGGCGACCGTCAGGAACTCCACGAAGAAATCCGCGTGATGTCCATGGAAGCGGGCAAGGTCGTCAAGGAACAGGGCAAGGACAACGACTTGCTCGAACGCGTTCTGAAGAACGAAAAGTTCCAGAAGCTCGGTATCACCGAAGAAAAGCTCAAGGAAATCCTCGACCTCCGCAAGTTCGTGGGTCGCGCTCCTGGTCAGGTCGTGAAGTTCGTGACCGAAGAAGTCCGCCCGGCTATCGAAGCAATCCCGGATTGGGATTCCATTGATGCTGGCGAATTGAAAGTTTAACTTGTCATGCCCTGTTCCGACAGGGCATCCCCTTCTCGGAATGAAATTGGGGATTCCCGCTCAAGGCGGGAATGACAACGGAGCCGAGCGATGCAGAAACATGCTTGCATGTATCTATATCCGAGGCGAACAAATCAAGCCCCGTTAGGGGAATGACATTAAACTGGCGCGAATATATTGCAAAAAAAAAACGAGTCCTTGCGGGCTCGTTTTTTGCATTGTAACTAAATGATGTTACGGTTTGAATGGCGGAATATAATCATCGCCTTCGTTACTGCGATTATGCGGTTCCATATACACCCTCCTTTCCTTTTTGGATGTCGAAAATATATTTAGTTTTGCATGGTTTTTCATGTGAATTCCATCACGGTGTGATTTTGTTCACTTTTGAAAAATTGCGATTTTTTTTTGATTTCTCCTATAAAATGGTGTATTTTACTTTTATGGAGAAAATTGACTTATCACAATGGACGATGTTCAGCAATCGTCACAATTCCGAGAACTACAACAGTCCGGATGGCAAATGGATGCTGAAATTGGGTTTTCCGGGTTTTTGCTCGACGAAGGAGGAATTGCTTCGCGAGCAGGATATTTGCCGGAAAGTGGTTTCACTTGGAATCCCGACGCCGCATGTGGGCGATATTGTCGAACAGGACGGTCGTTTGGGCCTGATTTACGAACGCATCGTGGGGAAGCGCTCGATTTCAAAATGCGTTGGCGAAAATCCCGAACATCTTGAGGAATACATCAAGGTTTTTGCAGAGCATTGCAAAAAGCTGCATTCTACGTCGTGCATTCCTGGCACGTTCCAAGATGCGGAGGAAAAGTATTCGCGATTGCTCGAACAATCCAAGATGTTCCCCGAGAATGTCAAGGAATTTGCGCGTAAACTCATCAAGGAAACGCCGAAAGTTTCTCGGTGCCTTCATGGAGATTTGCAGACGGGCAACTTGATTGTGAACGACAATGGCGCGTACTTTATCGATTTGGGCGAGTTTGCCTGCGGTAACCCGCTTTTCGATTTAGGTTGTTATTTCTATTTCTGCCATTATTTGCCGGATGATTTTCTTTTGGCGACGCATTACATGAATGCGGCGATGATGCGCAAGTGTTGGGACGTTTTTGCAAAGTATTACTTTGGTGCAGATACTCCGGACAAATTATCGGCTGTAGATGTTCGCGTCAAGCCGTACGTGCTGTTCCCGATTCTCGACTTTGAGCATTTGATGGCTGAAGATGCAAATTTAAAATACCTGGAAATGAACTTCCAGGTAGCTAAAAAAGATTTGGGTTTGTAAGCGATTTTACTCGTTAATTCCATAGAGCCGGTTGTGTGCAAGGCAATCGGCTAGTTTTTTGTATTCCGTGACAAATGCTTCGTGGGCGGGGGCGTCGCCGAGCGCTTTGTAGAGGGCACTGGAGAGCGTTCCGCGTTCGAGCATTTTTTCCATGAAGCCTTGCGAGACTTCTGTGAGGTCGTTTTTCACGACGCTGTAGATGTGCTTCCAGATGTCGCCGGCGGTACAAGCCTCACCCATGCCAAATACAGCGAGAAATTCTGGCCAGTCGATGACTGCGTTCTCGGCGTCCTTCGTGGTCTTCACGAGGAGTTCGGCGAGGCGGGCTGTGTCGAAGTTACGCAAAAATTCGCGGTATTCCTTGAGCGTGTGCGGCACGGAATTTGCGGCGGATGCGTTTTCGCGAGATGCCGCGAACTTGCCGTTCACAATGGCTTTGAGGGTCGCAATTTCGAGTTCAACGATGGCGATGTCGGCGTTCGGGCATTCCTGAATGTCAACGAGGCGGATTTCGATAGCCCCGCGGTCAAAACGGGCGATAGCTCCACGGCTGTTCAAGAAGAAATGATTGAGCAAGTGTTCGGTATCGTACGGGGCGATAGCCTTCTTTACCTTGTCGAAAATCTGTTTATTATATTCGTCGTAGCTGTACGCCTGTTCCGGGATGACTTGGCCCGTGATTTCAGGAACTTTGTCCTGATTGTGGCGATAGACGTTGATTCGGGCGTCGCGGTAGCCGGTGTATTTGCTGTCGAGATACGGGCTGCTGGCGGCAATGGCTGGAATCAGCGGCAAAAGCAGGCGAATTGCTGCGTGAAGCTCGCCAAATTCTTCGTCACCGTCAAAAGAAAGGTTCAGGTGCGTACTTTGTAGGTTTGCCCAGCCGTGGCCTTTGCAGTTGAAAATGCGGTCGTAAGTTTGGTAAATGTCGAGGCAATCGTACGGCCAAAGTTGCATTTCTGCCGGGTCCATGAACGGATGGCAGGCGCTCGGCAAAAGCATCGCGTTGATCTTTTCGAGCTTCTTGTTTGCACGGCGAATCTCGTGGAAGAATCGCTTGCCAAGCCCGTCGAATGTAGACTTGGGGTGTGCACACTTGAATTCCAGCACATGGCTTACGAGTTCGTTTGAAAGTCCGATATCGTCGTATTCAATGTCCGAAAGCTGATTGCCGTCTTTGTCTTTTCCGAGCGGGACATCGGCGCGAGGCAGCACATTGAGTGTGTCGCGATCGACAATCATGAATTCCATTTCGACGCCGAAGCGTTCCCAAAGTTTGTAATTGCTCATGATTGCCCCCTATAAAAACATATCTCTTTCATGCTGTAGCACTTTCTGTTGTGCTGCGTTTTGGCGGTCTTCGATGCGGTGGCGCAAGCTCCTCATGATGGCAAGATAAATCTTCTTTTTGCCAACTTGGTCTTCGATACCGTGGTCGATACTCGGGTTGTCATTCACTTCAATCACAACCGGGTGACCGTTGATTTCCTTGAGATCGACACCGTAAAGCCCGTTACCGATAAGGCTTGCTACGCGGAGGGCAGTTTTCACGATACCGTGGGGGACGCTTTCAATCGGCAGGCAATCCCACTTGCCGCAGACTTCGTTCTTGTCCTTGCTATCCCAGTTGTATATTTGCCAGTGGTCTTTCGCCATGTAGTATTTGCAGGCAAAGAGCGGCTTTCCGTCGAGAATGCCGATTCTCCAGTCAAATTCCGTGGGCGTGAATTCCTGCGCGATGAGCAAATCGCTGTGTTCGAACATCGTGTCGAGAATCTTTTCGAGTTCTTCTTTGTTGTTTGCCTTTTTGACGCCCATGCTGAAGCTCGAATCCGGCGTCTTGATGACCATCGGGAATCCGATTTCCTTGGCGAGCGTGTGGCGGTTTTCGCTGTGGGCGATAATCGTCTTTGGTGCCGGAATCTTACCGACAGTCATCAGTTCTTGCAAATAAACTTTGTTGGAGCAACGTAAAATACTGTCGGGATCATCAATGACGGCGATGCCTTCGCTCTGGGCACGGCGTGCAAATGCGTATGTGTGATGGTTGACGTTTGTCGTTTCACGAATGAAGATGGCATCAAATTCACCAACGCGGTGGTAGTCCGTCTTGGTAATCATTTCCACGCGGAAACCTGTATCTTGCGCGGCTTCAATGAACAGCTGAATGGCTTCCTTGTTGCTCGGAGGTTCCACTTCTTCGGGGTTCGTTAAAATGCCGAGATCATACACGTAGTCTTCCGTCTTGGGGGAGACGTAGCGGTCTTTCTGGAAGTATTCGATGGCGAACTGGTCCACCATTTCCTTATGCGTTTCGGGAATTTCGTCAACGCTAATCGGGCGGATGGACTGGATGAACCATTTTTGCTTGAAGACAAATTTTGCACGCAGGAGCGGTGCCTGGAAAACGCGGTAAAGTGCCTGCGAAAGTTCTAAGTATTGAGCACTGACGTTTTGCCCAAAGTAAATCGAAAGCACGAATTCCGTGCCGGTCAGCTTGTGCAGGCTCTTCTGGATCAGCTCGTCGATTTCGTCGCTGATGATTTTTACGACTGCCGGGGCCTTGAAATCGCGGATGTTCTTGACGTTCGGGATGACCTTGTGACCGCGTGCTTCGGCAAGCAGGCTTACATAATAGCCCTTGCTCTGATAGCTGTAGTCCTTGCACAAGTTGAAAACGCGAACGTTTTTCTGGGTTGTAAATTCTGGATTAGTAAGGTAGTCTTTTGCCGAGACAATTTCGGCTTCGGGAATGTGGAACTTCCAATTCTTTGGCGTGTTCACGACAATTATCTTTTTCATAATATCTGCACGTGTGGCGTCTTCATGTCGAAGTTGCGTCGGGCGTGCCAAAAACCTCTTTGCTTTTTGACGATATAAAGATAGCTCAATATTTCAAGAATTGTAAAGCGTGGTGGGGAAAAGGGAGATTTTTTAGCCTTTCATTCGAATTTCGTTGTTATATCCAGCGTGTCGCCACGACCGTATTGGGCTTTATAGACAAGTTTCCATGTAATGGTTGAGTCCTTGTAAGATTGAAGCGATTTGTTGAAAAGCTGATAGCTGTAAATACGGGCTTTTTCGGGCAATTCTTCGAAAATGACGTTATGGTATTCTTCGTAGGGATCGGGACGTTTAGAAGCTCTCCGATATTCAAGGGTGCACATTTTTTTCTTTTTAGAAATCTCTTTAACGACTGCTTTTGGATAGTTTTTTTGCCATTCGAAATCCTTAGGTAGCCCGATGGGTTCTATACTGTAATTAGATTTGAACGTTAGCAATGCAGAACAAGACGAGTTCGGCAAAACAGAAAAGACTTTTGCCACGGAGTCGCGATTGAAATCGGGAATATTTGCTACAGGAATGTAATTTGTGATGGCTTCTTTTCCAAAGTTCAAATTTTTATAAGATGCATTTGCAGAAATGTCTTTGTTATTTGGAAAATTGCATTGTTTCCCCTTGGGAACGGATTCTCTACGAATGCATGAAAAATGGTCTGCGAAAATTTTACAATCAGAAGGAAGCCAAATGGTGGTATCTCCTTTAAAATCAAGAATGCGATAAAAGAGAGTATCTTTTGTTAAACTTCTTTTAATTGTGGAATCGAAGCACTTTGTGTAAGTTTGATTTTGGGTAACTTCGAATTTTGTCGTGATATCTAGCGTGTCGCCGCGATCGTACTGGTCCCTATAGACAAGCTTCCACGAAAAAGTTGTGTCTTTATATAGGATTGATGTATTAAGTAGTTGGTATTCGTAGATTACTTTCTCTTTGGGTAAATAACGAATATCAACAACTTGTCTTGACTGATTAAAAAAATCATTACGTATTGGATGAATACTTATTGGATGAATTCTAACTTTTCCTCTAATTATTTTCTGTCGTGATGTTATGCATACATTTTCTTCTGTGGAATCTTTACGAATGTACATTTCATCCGCATCTCGCGTCTTCCATTTAAAATAATCAGGAAGTCCGATAGCTTCGATTTTATAATTTGAACGGAATGTCAAAAGTTTGGAGCAGGGTTTTCCTGATAGATAAGAAAAAAATTTTGCGACATTGTTTCGGTCAAAAGCAGGAATGTCGGCTATTGGAATGTAATTGACGATGGCGTCTTTACCGAAATTTAAATCTTTGTAAATGACTTTTGGTTGCTTTGTATTGTTGTTGGGTATGTTGGTTGAATTTTCTTTTATGTGTGATGAAGGTAATGTATTTCCTGTTTTGTTTTTTTTATGATTTTCTAAGGCTTCATCTAAGATTGACATGTTTTTGTAAATACTTGAAAAATCTTCATGTATTTTATTGATGAATTTTTTGTTTACTATATCAGAAAGATCTTGTATGATCTCTTTTTTGCATGAAAATGATGAATCGCGAATAACACAGTCGGCAGAATCCCACACGGTGGTGTCACCATTAAACTCTAAAATTCGATACATGGTTTTGATTTTGGGAGCTGTGTTGCCGGAGGCGCTTGCTGTATCTTCGGATACTCTAGCTGTATTTTTGTCGCACGCGACTTGCTCGTTATCGTTTTTGAAAACGAAGAACAACAATATGGTTAAACAAACCAGCCCGAAAATGACAACAAACTTCTTTTTCATTTCAAAACCCAATCGTTAGTAATCACCACCGCAAAATACAAAAAATGGAGCAATGGGGCGGATAAATTTTTTTCTACATTTCCCTCTATGCTTACTATTTCGGAATTCCTTCAAGAAAATTCGTTCCCGGCGATTTCGCTTTTTGAAAATGCGGACAATGAGGCTATCCATATAAACGGGGCTTCGGTTCCGCTTGCCTCGATGATGGTGGCGAACCGGTTCTTGAAAAGTCCGCAGAACATTCTGGTGATTGCGAAGGATTACCGCAGTGCCGAAGTCTGGGTCGAGAATCTCGAAAGCATGGTGGGCGAGGAATTTGTTCGCTTTTTTCCATCACTCGGCTTGAAACCTTACGAAATCAAGGTGCCGTTTGAGGGCGTGCTTGAAGAACGTCTGAAGTTCTTCCGAGATGTTTCGCATACCGAAAAGCCGTTTGTTGTTGTTTGTCCGCTCGATGCGTTCTTGATGAAACTCCCGGAACCGGGCGAAATTATGCGACAGGTGCGTACGCTCCGCGTTGGCGACCAGCTGGAGCCTTCGTCTTTACGTCCGTGGTTCCTTGATCACGGCTTTACGGAACAGCCGATGGTGAGCGGCGTGGGCGAGTTTTCGATTCGCGGTTGCATTGTCGATGTGAACTGCTTACTTTATCCGCACCCGATTCGTATTGAATTTTATGGCGACGAGATTGAATCTATCCGTGCGTTCGATATTTTCTCGCAGCGTTCGCTGGAGCAGATGACGCATATCGAGTTCTTCCCGATGGGGGAATTTACGGTGCCGGAATCGGTGATGGCGGGCGAGGAATGTTCCAAAGAATCGCTGTGGTGGCATCGACCGAATCACCAGCGTTTGGTGGCGAGCCTCCTGGATTACATGCCACGTGCGTCGCTTGTATTCGAGGAACTTTCGTTGCTTTCGGAAACTGCTTCGAAGATGTATGGTGCGTTCCGCGGTGCTTATGACGAAGCTCGCGTAGCTGATGCTGGAATTGCGGCCCCTGCGGATATTTGGTTCAAAATTGGTGAACTTTCGCGTTTGTTCGTAGGCCGCGCGTCGCTAGATATGACTCGTGTCAAGGTGGATGATGGCAACTGGCTCGAAATGCACATGCGTCCGCAAGATTTTACTTCGAATGGTACGGATGCGGTTGCAAAAGAAATTGAGGAATTTTACGACAAGGGCGGTCGCGTTTACGTGATGGCCCAGACGATAGGCGGCGTGAACCGCTTGCGTGAAGTTTTTGACGGCCTGCCTGTTGAAGATTATTTTATTGGAAACCTGAGTGAAGGTTTTTGGCTCGAAGACGATAACGTTGCGTTCCTCACGGAATCGAGAATTTTAAACCGCCATGCGAATAAAGCGCGTAAGCACAAGATTGCGGGTTCGGTGACGAATGCGTTGATGGTTGAATCGCTCAATCGCGGAGACCTGGTGGCGCACGAAGACCACGGCATTGGCCGCTACTTGGGGCTTGTCCGCGTGGAAGTCAATGGCGGTATGGTCGATTGCGCGTTGCTGGAATACGATGGCGGCGACCGTTTGAAGTTCCCCGTGTCGGACCTGCAAAAAATTGAACGCCTCGACCGTCCGGAAGATATAGAGACTAAGCTCGACCGTCTCGGCAGCAAAACTTGGGAAAACATCAAGAAGCGCGTCAAGCAAAAGGTTATCCAGATAGCACGTGACCTCGTGGAACTTTACGCCAAGCGCGAACTCGTCGAAGGTTTCGGATTCCCGCCTGATGGCAACATGCAAAAGGAATTCGAGGATTCGTTCGAATACGATCCGACGCCAGACCAGCTCCGTGCCACGGCCGACATCAAGCGCGATATGGAAAGCCGTCGCCCGATGGACCGCCTCATTTGCGGTGATGTAGGCTTTGGTAAAACCGAAGTTGCGATGCGTGCGGCGTTCAAGTGCGTGTCGTCGAACAAGCAGGTCGCCATTCTCGTTCCGACGACGATTCTTGCGGCGCAACATTACGAAAACTTCTGCGAACGCTTTGCCGCTTACCCGGTCAAGATTGCGCTCATGAACCGCTACAAGAGCGCCAAGGAAAAGAAGGAAATTTTCAAGGAAATCGCGGCTGGTACGGTGAATATCGTCATCGGAACGCATGCGCTGTTGTCGAACAAGAGCGAGTTCAAGGACTTGGGACTTTTGATTATCGACGAAGAGCAGAAGTTCGGCGTGAAGCAAAAGGAAAAGCTTCGCCAGCTCCGTCTTGCCGTCGATACGCTCAGCATGAGTGCAACCCCGATTCCGCGCTCGCTGCACTTGAGCATGACGGGCGTTCGCGATATTTCGCTTATCAACACGCCGCCGATTAACCGCTTGCCGGTCGAAACAAAGCTGATGCAGCGCGATGACGAAGTCTTGAAGAACGCGATTCTCGATGAACTTGCTCGCGGTGGCCAGGTGTTTGTGGTGAATGACCGCGTGCAGACGATTACAAAGCTCGCCGAAGATATTGAAGCGATGGCTCCTGATGCGAAAGTCGCTGTGGCCCATGGTCAGATGGAAGATCACGAGCTTGAACGTGTGATGGACGCTTTCCTTTCGCGCAAGTTCGATATTCTCGTGAGCACAAGCATTATTGAATCTGGCTTGGATGTGCCGAATGCGAATACGATTATCATCATGAACGCACACCATTTTGGTATCAGCCAGCTTTATCAGATGCGTGGGCGTGTGGGCCGTAGTAGCGTTTTGGCGAAGGCGTTCCTTGTCATTCCGCAGCGCGGTGAAATCTCGCAGGAATCCATGCGCCGCCTTAAGGCGTTGGAACAGTTTACCGACCTCGGCAGCGGCTACCAGCTTGCGATGCGCGACCTTGAAATTCGCGGTGCAGGGAACCTGCTCGGTCAGGAACAACATGGTTTTATTGCCGAAGTCGGCTTTGAAACGTATGTGCGTTTGGTGCGTGAAGCGGTGGAAATGTTGCGTGGCGGTGCTCTCGAAAAGCCGATTCAACCGCGTGTGGAAATCGGCGTGGATGCCTACCTCCCCGAAGATTATGTGGAAGATGGTCTCACGCGAATCTCGCTGTACCAGCGCATTGCGCGTATCACATCGCAGGCGGATGTGCAGAACATCGAAAGCGAATTGCAGGACCGTTTTGGCCCTGTGCCGACTCCCGCGAAGATGCTTTTGCTCGTCACCGAACTTGGGCTGTTGGCAGGTCGTTTGCGCATCCAGGGGCTTGCGCTCCGTAAGGGCGTTATCGTTGCGACATTTGCTGAAACGCCGTCGCCGGACCCGCGTGTGCTTGGCGAAATCAGCAGCCTTTGCACATGCAGTATGCGTTATCTAGGTATGTCGCCGTTACAGGCGGTGTTCGAAGTCGGGCGCGGGACTCCCGTGGAAATGGCAAAAAAGACGCTCGAAGTGTTCCGAGCGTTTGCAAATATTCAAGTTCAGGCGGCGACAGTCCGGTCGGCAGACCCGTTACTCACGGCACTTGGCGTAGGCGGCTCGAACTGACTCTAGTCGGCCTTCGAGTTCGTCGAGAAGTTCCGCAGGTTCCAAGAAAGATTCATCGGCGTCGGTCTCGAAGAACACGTTGCTTTCGGGAATGAGCTTGATGGCGGCTGCGGTCGATTTCTTGCGGAAGCTATCCTCGTGCAGTGAAAAGAGCGCTCCAAAGGGGAGGGCTTTTTTCACAAAATTCGCATCGCCGCCAAAGCGGTGGAAAATGGGGCGCGGCGCTTCTCGTGACGATGCGTCTTGTCCTTGCGTAGCCTTAAAACCCGCCTCTTCCAAAAGTTTCAGCACGTGCATATAGTCCCCAACGCAGTGTATTTGCAAATTCCGCTTGAGTTCTAATGCAAGTCCGGCCTGCGCTAAAAAAATCTGGTCCTGCGTGCCGTCGTTGTAGCCCGGATAGCGCTTATCAATACCCGCTTCGCCGACCATGGCAAGTGGGTCTTCTTCTAAGCGGGTGCGCAGTTGGGCTAATGTTTTGCTAGAAACCTGTGTTGCGATCATTGGGTGGATCCCGTAAGTCACTTTAAATGGCTTGATTTCGGTCGAAAACTCTTTTTTCAGTTGCGAGACATCTTCCCATTCCCAGGGTTCACAAGAAACCGCAATAAAGTCATAATTACGGTCTAAAAGCAACTGCGTGAGCTGCTTTTTTTGGGGTAATCGAGCTAAATGAATGTGAAAATCGAACATAATAGCCCCCTATGCACTTAAAATACAAAGAAATTATGGAAAAACAAAATTATTTGCTTGTTTTTTAGGGCAAAAAAGCCTAGTTTAAGTTTGTTGGTGCGCCAACCCAAGTTTTTTGATCACCTCATTAAAGGAGTCGCTATGCGCGATTTACTCGAAAAAGCTCTGAATAAAGGTTTGACTGTCTGCTTTACATCCGAAAATGGCTTTGATGTCATTCGAATTTCTTCTGGTAACGAAGTTGTTGCTAGTTGCAGCCTTGGATCGAATAGCTTCCGTGCATCGGTCGAAGAATCTCTCCAGGCGCTTTTGCTCGACCTGGAACGCAAGGGATTCTAGCGGACTTGCCGCAGTTGCTCTGTAGGTTGGTGAGCTTGTTGAACCATTGAGCTATGAGCTCGCAACTTTCGTTTGCTTTTGGCTTTATATGAAAAAATCCTGCGATATTCTCGCAGGATTTTTTTGTGTAGTCAATAATTTTTGACTTAGTTAATTCTACCGATCAAGTTGCCGGAGAGCATATAGTCCTTAGATGCACCATAGCTGTGGAAACCAGCGGAGAGCGAGAAACGGTCCGTGAGAGCCTTTTCAAGGTAGAGGGCTCCAAGAACGTCCTTCACGTGCTTTGTCTTGCTGCCAATAAAGTCGCTGTGGTGATGACGGTTGTGAACGTATTCTGCTTCAAGGATGACGCGGTCAACGGTCTTGAAGTTCATTTCAATACCACCGGTAAGCGGAGCGACGAGGTCATCGGAGAGGTCCATGAGGGCTACTTCGCCAAAGAGCGTGAGGAAGTCCGGGATAATCGGTGCGCGAACCTTCAAAGATACGTTGTGCGAAATGTCGGCATCGTTGTCGTTGACTTTGTCGAAAACGTTGCTGCGGTAGCCGAGCTGGATGTCGAAGAGTTCGAGGCTCGGGAGATCATGGAAGTTGAACACCAAGCGGAGGTCGCCCTTGTTAAGATGGGTAGCCTTGCTGATGAAGGAGAAGGCGAGGTCGATGTTTTCGTTCGGAGCAAAGCCGAATTCAAACTGGTTCTCGGGATCCTGCGTGGAGAGGAATCCGTTCTTGTAACCATCGATGTAGCCACCGAAGTAGTCGCCGTTCTTATCGGTGTTGTCCCAACGACCGACTCTGAAGCTGAAGTTGCCCTTACTCTGGTATGCCCATGCTTCGTCGAGAGTGAAGTAATCTTCGGCGCTGCCGGTTTCGCCATTGACGTTATCGGTCTTCAAGTCGCCTGGGTAGAAGGCGAGAGCAATCTTACCCTTGAAGTTATTCGTTTCGGCGAGGATAGCGAAGTTAGCTTGGCCACTCCACTTTTCGAGGTTGTCCGAATTTTCGTCGTCTTCGGAGGTCCAGAACACCTTGCCGGCTTCGAGTTCGAAGTCTGCGTTGATGTCGAAATCGATTTCGTTGACCGTGAAGACAGCATTTTCGATCATCTTCTTTTTCTTGCGAGATGTCGTGGTTGCCGGTTCAGCGGCTGCAACTTCTGCCGGAGCTTCAACGGCTGCAGGGGCTTCAACAACCGGTGCTGGAGCTACAACCGGTGCCGGTGCTTCTGCAACTGGTGCTGCCGGAGCCTTGGTTTCGGCGACCGGTGCGGGTTCAGCCTTCGGAGCTTCCGGAGTCGGAGCGATTGCCGGAATAATCGGTTCTGCCGGGGCCTTTGTTTCAACGGCGGCGGCAGCTTCGGCCTTGGCAGCTTCGGCCTTGACTTCTGCGGCCTTTGCTGTTTCCTGAGCCTTGACTTCGGCTTCCTGTGCCTTATTGGCAACTGCGGCCTTTGCTTCGGTCTTTGCTTCGGATGCAGTTGTTTTCACATCCTTAGCAGCTGCCTTTGCGGTTTCTTGAGCCTTTGCTTCGGTTTCTGCCTTGGCGTTGGTTGCTGTGGCTTTAGCGTCAGTCTTGGCGGCTTCTACCTTGGCTTTTGCCTTGGTCGTCTTCTTGACGGCAGCGGCCTTTGCCTTGGTGACTGCTGTTTTGGCTTCTACAGCCGGCTTTTCGGTTGCTGCTTTAACATCTTCTGCACTCGGTGCTGCAAATACGGAAGCTGCGAGCAAACAAGTTGCAAGAAACATTTTCTTCATTTGAGGATCTCCTTAGTATAAATCCAGGTTTAAATACTCGATTAAATGTTAGTAAAAAAATCTTAATCAAATTTTTACTACATATAAAGCCCTCATTAATCTAATTTAAATATCCAAAAGAGGTGATTGTTTTGAAAAATTTTTTGTTGGCGGTGATGGTTGTTTTGACGTCGAGCGCGTTTGCGCAGATGAAACTGGATGTCTATAAGAAAATTAATGGTTCTATAGATGAAAACCGCCCTTTAGGGTATTTAATGTCTTCGGACGCGATTAAGGAACTCCCGATTCCGAAGGATAAGATTGAGCATGAAAGCTTTGTCGATGTTCAGGAAAAGGTTCGTGGTAAAAACGGAAAATACCAGACCGTCACTAAAAAACAAAGAGTGGTGACTTACGAAGAAGTCGAGCCGAAAGCTCCGCCGCGCTATGTGCCGGTGAATTGCAAGTTTGGCGATGTGTGGGTCAAGCGTTCGGAGCTGGACCGTTTTATGCAAGAATACGCAGACTTGAGTGGGGAATACGTCTCTGAAACGGGCCGCGTGGTTCTCAAAAGTTCGCCGAGCAACGCTAGCCGCTTTAACATTGTTGTGCAGAATGGTAAGGACGATAACGTAGCCGAAATCGAAATGGGTAATCTCGAAAAGAAAAACATCAATGGCCATGCACGCTTTGTCTACAAAGAAGAAGGCTGTGCTGTTGGCGTGGATGTGTTCAACCGCGTGGTGCGCGTGGCCCAGCATGGTTGCGAAGATTACAATGTCGGTGGATACACGCTTGCAGGGAATTACCCGACATTCAAGGGAAACAACCGCATTGTCGAAACATTTAATTTGGATTCATATAACTTCTCTTATCCGAAATATTTGTGGTGCGCGAGTGGCTATGATACTTGTGAACCATTGACGGATGAACATGGAATCGTGAGTATTACGTGGAGCAAGGACGGGCATGGAACGATTGAACGCCGAGCCGGGAATTCTGTGCATATGTACCGTGCGATGGAACGCGTGATTCCGCATAAACGAGATTACTATATGGGCGAAAAGCCGATTGCACTCAAGACCAAGCGCACTGACATGAGCGGTGAATGGATGAACTGGTATTTTTATCCGCGTGCAGGGCGCTTCAAGATGATGCGTTCTGGACAGCGTTTCGATGCCGCTTACATGGAAATCTACGAACCGGTCAAGGAAGATGATTAAGAGTGGGCTTCGCCCAAGCCCGTAATAAGTAAAAATGTACTTCTTGCGGGCGGGGCCCCAGCTCGGAGTTGCGAAGGCCGCACGGGCCCCTCCCTGCACCCTCCCCATCCTGGCACAAGCGCCAACCTTACGGCTCAGCCATGCCCATGCAAGCATGGTCGCGGCACTCGCCTTTTAAGGTTGTGGCCGACGCTCTATTCTCTCGATGTAATTCTGATTATCTGTTGATTTAATTTAAGTTTCGCTTTTATTTATAAATGAATTATTTAATTTTTTAATGATTGCTTATCAATTGTAAAGAATTGTTGCAGAAGATTATGATTAAATCTATTGAACAGAGTCGCATTTTGTTTTTGGATTCGGGGCCGCTGGTGCGGCTTCTCCAGATGCATCCTGATTACTACCCGGTTGTGTCGGACGTTTTGGACGGTGTCTATGAGAACAATGTGCAAGTTCTCGTTTCTTCTGTAACTTTATTTGAAATTTGCAAAAAGGCGTATGGTGCAAACGATGGCGTTTTAGCAAGGCAGTATCGTGAATTTTTTGAGAAGTCTGCTAACGTGCGCCTTTGCGAAGTGAATGCCGATGTTGCATTGAAGGCGGCGGAATTGTTTGCGGCTGCTGCCCGCACGAACCACAAGCTGACCGAGATGGAATCGCTACGCTTGGCGACCGCGTTCGTGAACGGCGCCGATTGCATCCTCACCGAATGCGCAAACTTCCGTGACGCCACCGATGCGCTCGTCGTTACGCTCGATGAAATTTAGGCTATTGGGGGATGGGCTCGCCCCTTTGGTGCTTTGAGCACGCTTCGCTTTGAGGTTAGAGCGTTTTACAAGCATATCTAAGTTCTAAGCTCTAAGTTCTAAGTTCTAAAATACTATCTTTTCCGCGTAAAATTTATTGGAGTTTAACATGTCTAATTACTGTCCTGTTATTGGTCTCGAAATCCATTGCCAGCTTGCCACTAAGACAAAGATGTTCTGTGGCTGCGAAATTGAAGTGAACACAAGCCCGAACAAGCATGTTTGCCCTGTTTGCCTCGGTATGCCGGGCGCTATGCCTGTGCCGAACAAGAAGGCTGTGGAATATGCCATCCGCTTGGGTCTCGCTCTCAACTGCGAAATTGATTTGAACGCCATGTGGACTCGTAAGAACTACTTCTACCCGGACCTTCCGAAGGGTTACCAGATTACGCAGACGGGTGGACTTCCGGTGTATGACCATCCGATTTGTAAGAACGGCTGGCTCGAAATCGTGAAGGCCGACGGCACCAAGAAGCGTGTGGGCATTACCCGTATCCACATGGAAGAAGATGCCGGTAAGCTCATCCACGACATGAGCCCGTCCCAAAGCCATTTTGACGCTAACCGCTGCGGTACGCCGCTTTGCGAAATCGTGACCGAACCGGACATCCGTAGCCCGGAAGAAGCCGTGCTCGTGCTGAAGAAAATCAAGCAGACGCTCGAATACACACGCGTTTCTAACGCCAACATGGAAAACGGCAACATGCGTTGCGATGGTAACATTTCGCTGCGCGCTTCTGAAGACGCTCCGTTCGGTATCCGCGCCGAAATCAAGAACTTGAACAGCTTCACGAACCTCGAAAAGGCTCTCTACTGCGAAATGAACCTGCAGGCCTCGACGCTCGATGCCGGCAAGGAAGTGGAACAGTGCACCAAGCGCTACGACCCCAATGCGGACAAGACCATCGTCATCCGCTCTAAGGAAGACGCCCACGACTACAAGTACTTCCCGGAACCGGACATGGTGCGCCTCGTGACTGACCCGGCCTTTGTGGAAGAAATCCGCCGCACGCTTCCGGAACTGCCGGATGCCCGCCGCAAGCGCTTCATGGACGACTTCGGTGTTTCCGAATACGACGCCATGGTGCTTACCGAAGACCGCGACGTGAGCGAATGGTATGACACCGCCGCGAAGAATTGCAAGAACGGCAAGGTCTTGGCCAACTGGGTGATTACTGAACTGCTGGCCAAGGTGAAGGAACTCGAAGGAGGTCTCTCCGCTCTCAAGATCAAGCCGGAACAGCTCTGCGCTCTCGTGAACCTTATTGCAGATAACACCATTAACGGAAAGATTGCAAAGACAGTCTTCGCCGAAATGTTCGAAACGGGCAAGGATCCTGAAGTCATCGTGAAGGAAAAGGGCCTCGTGCAGGTGACCGACACCGCTGCTATCGAAGCTGTGGTTCGTGAAGTCTGCGCCGCTAACGCCGCTCAGTTCGCTGAATTCAAGGCAGGCAAGGTTGCACTCAAGGGCTTCCTCGTGGGTATGACGATGCGCAAGTCCGGTGGCAAGGCTAACCCGGGTCTCGTGAACCAGATTCTCGACAAGCTCGCTAAGGAAGGGTAATTTAGACGAGAGAACGGGCTATGCCCTACAGACGAGAGATAAGAGGTGTCATCCTGAGCGAAGTGCGTAGCACGAAGTCGAAGGATCTAGGATTGAATAATGAAGAATGCGGCGAAATCGAGAAATTGTCATTGTGAGCCCAAGGTCACTGAGCGTAGTCGAAGTGGGGGCGTGGCAATCCAGGGCAGTTTGTTGCTCGTGGTTTTGTTTGCACTCTTTCTTTCTTTCCCGTCCTCTGCCATTGCAAAGATGGACCGCTCGGACAGCTCTTACGTCAGCACGTTGAACATGACCGAAGAGCAAAAGGAAAAGGTTTTTGGTGTAGATTCCTCGACTCTTGCCAAAGGCCCGACGCTCCAAGAATTGAATGAGGAAAATCCGACTTACGTCAAGCGAGAATACGACCACAAACAGCAAGTGGTTGTCGGTAGCGTGGTGATGTTCTGCGTTGCCCTTGCGATGGTCCTGATGAATAATTACAATCCCAAAAGGTAGATAGGTATTAGGTGTTAGGTATTAGGCAAAGAATCGCAGCTTCGCTGCACAAAACAAACGCACAATGAGCGTAATTCTTTTTCGAAACCAGTAACTTAAAACCTATAACCTAAAACCTACAACCTAAAAAACTAATTATGAACTACACAGAAGAAGCAAAACAGAATTTCAACGACCTCTCCAAGAACCCGTATCCGGGCCGTGGCATTGTGCTTGGCACAAGCGCCGATGGCAAGTCTTACGTGCAGGTTTACTGGATCATGGGTCGCAGCGTGAACAGCCGCAACCGCGTGTTTGAAATTGAAGCCGACACTGGCTTTATGAAGACCAAGGCTTTCGACGAATCCAAGCTCACGGACCCGCATCTCATCATTTACTATCCGGCTCGCCACACGAAGGACGTGCAGATTATTACGAACGGCGACCAGACGGACACGATTTACAACGCCATCAAGCTCGGTGGCACGTTCGAAAGCGCTCTTCGCACTCGCCAGTACGAAGACGACGCTCCGAACTTCACGCCGCGTATTTCCGGCATCCACTACAAGAATGCTGAACCGGCTATCTACAAGCTCTCCATCCTCAAGAGCCGCAATAATAGCGAAGAAGCAGGCTGCGAACGCATGACGTTTGAATTCGAAAAGGCTTTGAACGGTCTTGGACACTTCATCAGCACATACGAAACGGATGGCAAGCCGATCCCGTCTTTCAACGGTTTCCCGAAGCTCATGCCGATTTTCAACACTGCTGAAGAAACGCTCAAGGCTTACTGGGACGCTCTCAACGCTGACAACAAGGTTTCCTTGATGGTCAAGTGGATTGACCGCGAAACCTTCGAAGCTAAGACGATTATCGTGAATAAGAATAAGTAGAGTTTAGAACTTAGAGCTTAGACGAAATGTCAGCCTGAGCTGTCATCCTGAGCGAAGTCGAAGGATCCAGTAAAATTATTCGCAAGAAATAACTGGATTCTGCCCCTTCGAACCTAAGAATTGTAAAGCAACAAGTTGCTAACAATTCTATATCGTCCTAACGGACTCAGAATGACGTTGCTCTACCGACTAAGTTCTACCAACTTCTTTTAGAATTATACGGAAAAAGCGAGCTTATGGCTCGCTTTTTCTATATCCGCAATGTGGATTTTGTTAGTCCATCAAGCAACGGAGATATGTTTCCTGGTGCTTGTAGATGTGTTCTAGCTTAACGGGCTTTTGGGAATAAGTGTTGAAGCAAATCATGTAGTTTTGATTTGATGCTTCTTCGCTAGCTGTTTGCAAACATGGGAATGACTCGTATTTTTCGTTTGCGATGGTTAAAGAAAAACCATAATCGTCTGTTCCCTTATAGCCTGAATAATCCCATTCGGTCGAGAGCAACTTTCTGACTGGGCCTTGGTCCAGTAATGTTTGCCATTCGCTGGTTGAAGGTACGTGCCAACCTTTGGGGCAGATTCCTTGGCGTGGACCATGATAGGCCGAATCAGAGACTGATTCGGCAGCCCATTCATCTTCATAATTGCAGGGGAGCTGCATGGCGGTAATCCAGGAGTAGTAACGTCCGTATTTATTTATAACTTCATCGGGTTCTTGAGGCTGATCTTCCGTTGGACCACAGCTTTTGTCGTAATATTTATTGCTTATTCTTAAGTTTTCTGCCATCCAAATTTGATTGCCGACTTTTGCTGTCTTGTAAACTTGACCATCGCGTTCGTCGGTTAATGTGTTTGCGGTTGGATTGTAGTTTGCTGGAAAGCCGTTGGAATTTGCAGATGTTCCTTGTGAACTGCTAGAATTAGCCTTTGAATCGCTGCTTTCTATTGCGGAAGATGCTGGAACACCTGTTGCTGAGGAACTTGAAATTTGAGAATCTCCAGAGTTGTTTGTGCTTGGGCTCGTAGAAGAATCATCGCCACAAGCAGCCAAGGTGCAAGCAATTGCTAAACCATAGGCAAAAAAATTTACTTTCATTCTTTATCCTTTGTTATTTATGATAAGAATATAGAATTTGTAAAAAAAATGCAACATTTGTTTTAAAAAAAATGAAGCTGTTTTGAGTTTAGAACTGAGGAAAACGTCATCGCGAGTAAAGCGCGGCAATCTATCTAAGTTCTTCCGACTTACTTCTCAATGACTTGTCCGAGAATCTGGTGCAGGCGTTTTTTATTCCCGAAGCCATCGGGATTTTCGATGTAGTAGAAAATCTGCTTGATGAGTGCGCTCGTGTTGAAGTCATACGACGCAATGCGCAACAAGTAGCTTTCGGCGGAGTTGTCGAATCCGAGCACGTTCGGGTCGGTCTTGTCGCCAGGCAAGGTGCAATCGCCGTCATCGCTCATTTCGTAGAAGATACCTGCAACTTCGTCGTTTACGCAGACCCAGCAATTGCAATCCTCAGGAACATTCTTGGCGAACTGCAAAAGCTTTTTCTTCACGAGATTACGGGCGTATGATTCGACGGAAAATCTCGAAACTCTCTGCCTTGCGATTTCCTTGTAGTCCCACGGGCTTGCAAATTCGTCATCGGTAAATGCAATGACTTCTAGCCCCGAATTCATGAGGCCTGTCAAGCGGTCCTTGGACCAGGAACTGTTATGGTACGGCGAGAAATAACAGACCTTCTTGAAGCCTTTTTGCAAAAGGTATTTGCCGAGCTGCTGGCCCGGGATTTCTCCGAATGTGGAGTTAAAAAATGCCCAGTTGTTCTTGCTCAAGAATCTCGGCGGGATGTTTTGCAACGGGTGTTCCCACCACACGGAGACGGGGTATTTCACACCGTAAAAGAGCTGCAAAAGCGCGTGCGGATTCTGCACCAAGAGTGTCGATAGTACTGCACCGATAGCATTCGGATAATCTGTCAGGCGGCAGATTTTTCCACTGCGGTCAATGAGCTTGCCGCTTTCTTCGTTGATGCCGAGCAGAATGAGCTTGAAATGTTGTTCACCTGCGGTCTGGTAAACGAGACGCAAAAAGTCGAGTTCTCGTTCGCTTTCTGCGGTAAAGCCGCCCCACGAATTGCATCGCGTGACGAACAAAATCTCGCTGAAATTCTTGACCGTCTTTGTCTTGAGCGGGGAGGCGAATGCGTACAAGCGCCCACGACGCACGAGAATTCCCTGATTCACTTTGTGGATCAGGAACTTGCGGAGAATCGTCTGCGATACATTGTAGCGGTCTGAGAGTTCTTTGGCAAGCGGCAAATTCCTATTCGGGTCGAGGAACCCTTTTTCCCAGTCCGTTGAAAATTCGCGTTCAAGGCGTTCGAGCACGGTTTCGCGATGAACAGTCTTCGAAAGCATTTGCGCAAGATCATTGGCGTCCGGAGCCTTGCCCCAGAAGAATCCCTTGCCGCGGATGCTGTAAATGAGACCTTCTTCGGAGAGTTGCTTGAGCACGCTCTGAATGGTTCCCGACGAGACTCCAAACGTTTTCATCAGCTTGCGTACAGACGGGAGCATTTCCCCGTCTTTCAGCTCTTGCTGCAAAATCGCTTGTTTGATCTCGTCACGCATATTTTATGCCATGTTACGGGCTGCAATCCATTCACGAACGGCGCGTTCGGCACGTTCGGCAAGAATCTCTTTCTTGTTCTTTTTCTTGAGTCCCTCGTGATGGGGGAGAAGGCCGAAGTTGAAGTTCATCGGCTGGAAATCCTCGTTCTCTTCGACAAGGCGGTTCATCAAGGAGCCGATACAGCTCTCTTCAGGGAGCGGGTCGGCGTGTCCGTGCAAAATCGTCTGCGCCATATTCCATGCAGCGTACCAACCTGTAGCAACCGCTTCGGTGTAGCCTTCAGAACCCGTAATCTGGCCTGCAAACCACGTGGGCGGAATATCCTTGGCGCAGTCGAGTTCCGGACGCAAGCGGAGCGTCTTATCAAGGAACTTCGGCGATTCGATAAACGTGTTGCGGTGCATGCAGCCGAGGCGTGCAAATTTTGCATTGCGCAGTGCAGGCACCATGGTAAAGATTTCCTTTTGCGTGCCCCACTTGAGGCGCGTCTGGAAACCGACCATGTTGAACAAAGTCTTCTGTTTGTTTTCGGCGCGGAGTTGGATCACGGCATACCACAGATGTCCGTTGTTTCCAAGCCCAAGCCCGATGGGGCGCATGGGCCCGTGGCGGAGAGTTTCGTAGCCACGACGCGCCATTTCTTCGACCGGCAGGCAACCTTCAAAAAGTTCGCGTTTTTCGAACGGGCGCGGTTCGGTTGCTTCTGCTTCGCAGAGCTTGTTTACAAATTCTGTATAAGTTTCCTTGTCGAGCGGGCAGTTGATAAAGTCTGCCGTTTCGCCTTTTTCCCAGCGATTCATGTAGAACGCATGGTTAAAGTCGATGCTGTCCGTTTCGACGACGGGCGCAATTGCATCAAAGAAGTGCAGACGGTTACTGCCGAGGCGTTTAAAAATATCGTCGGCGAGAGCATCACTTGCCAAAGGACCTGCGGCAACAAGTGTCGGGCAATCGCCTTCGAGGCTCGTCACTTCTTCGCGGTGCAGCGTAATGTTCGGGAATTCTGCAATCTTCTTTTCGACAAGTTCACTAAAAATGTCGCGGTTCACCGTCAAGGAATCACCTGCTGGCACTGCCGCTTCGCGCGCGCAATCTAGGAGGAAACTCCCGAGCAGAGTGAGTTCCGCTTTTAAAAGGCCATGGGCACTAGTTATGCCCAAAGCCTTGAAACTGTTAGAACAGACGAGTTGGGCGAGGTGTCCATCCCTATGGGCGGGCGTCTGCCTGTTGGGGCGCATTTCGTACAAATCTACCTGAAAACCACGGCTTGCCAATTGTAAAGCCGCTTCGCAGCCTGCAAGACCGCCACCAATAACTCGTACTTTATAGGTCATAGGGATTAGGTCTTAGGTCTTAGGGGTAAGGAATATGCACTTTGTAAATCAAATAGGTGGCGAAGCCACGATTATATTCCTATAACCTATAACCTACAACCTGTAACCTCCTCTCAGTTTACCACAATTTTTCTATAGCTCTTCGCGTTACCGATCCAGAGCTTGACCAACAATTCTTCGAGGGATGCCGTACTCACGCATTCCGGGTCTGCGTCCTGAATCTCGTCCGAAATCAGGTTCGCCTGAGTCAAGTTCAGCATGCCGTAGTACAAAGCTTCCAGCAACTGCGAAAGAAACTCGGGCGAAACTTTGGCGACAGACTCCATATCATTCAACGGCGGAAGCTGCGTTTTATCCGGCTGGAACTGATCCAAGTTATCCATAGTCCACATATCGGTCGCCTTGCTCATTTCGGGCGAGGGCGCAATACCGCTAAGCTTGGAACGGTAATCACTCCATTCCTTGGCGGTCGTTTTCCCGGCCTTGCGGACAGACTTCAAGAAGGAGAGGACTGCGTAATACAGGTCCTTCTCCCTTTGGTTTGATTCTTTCTGAGATACTGGAATCATTCTTACCTTATAATGAATTAGTGGCGGAAATGGCGCATTCCGGTGAACACCATCGCAATGCCGAACTTGTCTGCAGATTCGATGGAGAGGTCATCCTTCTTGGAGCCGCCCGGCTGGACGATGTAGCGGACACCAGCATCGTGTGCTGCTTCGACGTTGTCCGGGAACGGGAAGAACGCGTCAGAACCCATAACAACTTCGCCGAAGACTTTCTTTTCGAGAGCCTTGAGACCGGCTTCGTTCACGAGCTTGCCGTTTTCGTCGAAGAATTCCTTGGCTTCAGGCATGCGAGCGACGTTATCGCGGACGCGCGGCTGGCAGAGGCGGAGGTTAGAGTCAATGCGGTTCGGCTGGCCCGGGCCAAGACCCATCACCTGGAAATAACCCGGCTTGTATTCGTAGCACATCACGATTGCGTTAGACTTTGTATGCTTAGTAACGAGCCAAGTGAAGCGGGCGAGGTCTTCCTTGTTCTTCGGGAACTGGGCCTTCGTGACGCATTCGAACTTTTCCCAAGTTCCGATGTCGCGGTCCTGGACGAGCATGCCACCAATCACGTGCTTATAGACCTTGCATGCGACTGCCTTCTTGATTTCGCCCACTTCGAGGAGACGAATGTCCTTGGACTTGTTCTTGAGGAATTCGAGAGCGTCGTCATCGAAAGCCGGAGCGAGCAAGATTTCAACGAACTTGCCCTTGAGGAATTCGGCAGTCTTGAGGTCAACCTTGCGAGTCACGGCAATCACAGAACCGAAAGCGGACACCGGGTCACCAGCCCAAGCGGCTTCGAGAGCTTCGCGGAGCGTTTCGCCCGTAGCAAGACCGCACGGATTCATGTGCTTTACGATCACGACAGCATTGCCGTCGCTGAATTCGCGAGCCATTTCGAGGGCGGCGTCAGCATCGACGATGTTGTTGAAAGAAAGTTCCTTGCCCCAGAGCTGCTTTGCAGAAGCGAGGTTTGCTTCGGTGCAGGTCGGGTCGCGGTAGAATACAGCGGACTGGTGGGAGTTTTCGCCGTAGCGCATCGGCTGCGGGTCAACGAATTTCAAAACGAGTTCTTCGGACATATCATTTCCTTTGTGGATTTTTTCGCAGAGAAATATAGAAAAAATGCCCACGCACGGTGGGCACTCAATAATAACTATTGACCAATGACTAATGACCATTGACCAAAATTAGAACAAACTAGCAGGCGGGTTGTTGTCGTCCATTCCCGGCAAATTCGGGTTCTGCGGGAGGTTCGCCAGCGGGTCTTCGGGTTCAACGATAAGGTTGTAATATACGTTGTTCTTAAGTTCGTCTTCGATGTAGAAGAGCGTTCCGCCCATAGCGCTGCCGCAACCGGCGCATGCGCCCTGGTAACGGATTTGCAAGCGGTTATCGTCAGTGAGGTCTAGAATCTGGATGTCGCCACCGTCGCCTTGGAGCGTTCCGCGGACGGTCTGGTGCAGCCACTGTTCAATTTTTTCAATCTTTTGTGCCTTGGTGAGAGCATTCCATTCGGCGTCGGCTTCGGCACGGCCTTCGGCGGTCTGCGTGCGGTACTTGATGCGTTCCATCTTCTCGCGGACGATAATTGCTGTAGCTTTCTTTTCGGGGTAGACGAGCAGAATTTTCGAGATGAGCGTGTTCATCTGCTTTATTTCTACGGCATCCTCCGGGATGGCTCGGACGTCCGGCGTGTCGCGCAGTTCTTCTTCGAGGCTTTCGGCGGTAATCTTGCAGGCGTCATCGACCGTAGCCATCTGAATCTTGCGGCAGAACGAATCGGCAAGGGCGGTAAAGAGCGGCCCGCCGTACGTAAAGAATCGCGTTTCCAGAATCTTGTCGCATTCCGGGTCAATCATCAAATAGACCTTGAGACTCGCTTCCTTCACATCGACGAGGGCGAGTCCCTTTTCGTCGGCTTCAATCTGGAAAATCGCCCCTCGGTACTTGGGAGCCTTAGCAATATCTTGTAACTTCTGAGAGAATTTAGCGCTTTGTTCTTCGTTCATGCGCGCTAATTTAGAAATTTATGGAGCATTTGGGGAGGGTCTTGTAAAACCTATTTAAAATGTAGGATTTTTTGATGTTTTCCGTAAAAAAGGGGCGTGGCTAGCCTTTTAATAGGGGTGTGGCGGGCATTTTGAAGCATGGAAAACGCAAAATTACGTATTCAAAGCATAAAAAAGACTATGTAAGTACGTAATGGCAAAATAGTTAATTTGTGCGTTACGTACTTGAGAGTCGTAACAAAGGGGTTTAGTATGTAAAATATGGCTACAAGCGGCTGATATTAGTGCAAAAAAGGCTTTTTGCAAATGAAAATGGGGCTTTTCCCTTTATTTTCGCTCGAAAAAGTCGAAATTTACGTACCAACAGCTTATAAAAAGCACCAAAAGTACGTAAGTGTCAAAAAGCGAGTGTTTTATTACACACTAAAGAATCTTGAAGCTGCTGCAGATATGTAAATCCGCATTGCTTTGGCTGGCCAAATACAGTATAAGGCAAAAAAACATTAAAAATGCCCGCGCTATGGCGGGCATTCTAGAAATGTTGGATCCTATCGCCTTCGGCTCCAGGATGACGTAGCCAGGCATTAGGCTTTAATTATAGTATCCTTGGCGAGGACGACGATGCCGGATTCGGTCACGTGGAAAAGCTGCTTGTCGCGTTCCAGGTCGTAACCAATCTGGAAACCGGCTGGAATATGCAAGCCCTTTTCAACGATAGCGCGGCGCACCTTGGCACCCGGGCCAATCGTCACGTTCGGGAAGAGGATAGATTCTTCGACGAGAGCATCCTTCTGGATGGTGACACCCGGCGAGAGAATGCTCTTCACAACCGTACCGCCACCGATAATGCAACCCGCAGAAACGATGGAATCAACGGCTGCACCCTGATGGCTTTCGTTGTCGCCCGCAAAGAAACGTGCAGGTGGCTGGTTCCAGTTGTAAGTACGAATCGGCCAGTAGTTGTTGTAAAGGTCGAACGGCGGATTTTCGGAGCAAAGGTCCATGTTTGCTTCGAAGAAGGCGTCAAGCGTACCCACGTCGCGCCAGTAACCCTTGGTCGATGCCTTTTCGCCACGCACGATGTTTGTGTTGAAGTCGTAGACATACACCGGGTATTCCTTGTACAAGCGCGGAATGATGTGCTTGCCAAAGTCCGTAGCACCGTCGTTTGCGCCCTTCAAGAGTTCGCGAACGAGGAACTTGCTCGTGAAGAGGTAGTTACCCATGCTAGCGAGGCACCAGCCCGGACGGTTCGGCATCTGCTTCGGTTCCTTCGGCTTTTCTTCGAAACCGATCATGCGGTTATCCGCGTCAATTTCGATAATGCCAAATTCGCGAGCCTCTTCAACCGGCACCGGAATAGCAGCAATCGTGAGGAGGGCCGCACGGCTCAAGTGGAAATCAATCATCTGGTTGATGTCCATCTTGTAAATGTGGTCGCCACCGAAAATCGCCACGAGGTCCGGACGTTCGTCGGTAATCAAGTTGATGTTCTGGAAAATGGCGTCGGCAGTACCGCGATACCATTCATCGCCAGTGCGCATCTGGGCGGGCACGAGGTCCACGTACTGGTCCAAACTTGCGTTCAGGCTCCAGGCTGCAGAAATATGCTTGTTCAGCGAATCGCTCTTGAACTGCGTCAAGACCTTGATTTTGAAAATGCCGGAGTTGATGAAGTTGTTAAGGACGAAGTCGATGATGCGGTAGGTTCCGCCAAAGTGGACGGCGGGTTTTGCACGGTCGCGGGTGAGGGGCTGTAGACGGCTCCCTTGTCCACCTGCCATGATCATGCAAAGAATATTCTTTTGATGCTCTCTTGAGTAAGACCAGCTCATGAAATTCCTCTGTAAATTTAATTATGTAATAGCCGTCCATAAAATACTTTTTTTTTTGCAAAAAACCTTAAATTTTTGATTTTTTGTTAAAAAAAACATACCCCACCAAGGTGTTTGGCGGAGTATGTCCCATAAGAACATGTGAGATGGAATTGTAGAAGATTTTTTTTCGGCCTCTATACTGATTTTTAGTCTTTCGTCAATGTTTGCGCAAGCCTGGAAATAGCCGGATCTGCCTGTGCGTGCCACCCATTCTTCCATGATGTATTTGCCCCAGCCGATGATACTGTGGTCGGTAGGTGCTTTATTGGCAGAACGCATTCCCGTATTGAATGAGAGGATCTTGTAGTTGTCCTGTTCTATTAGAATTTATCAAAAAAATTAATAAAAATTCTATACAAAGGAAAAACGAGCGGCAAGATTTCTCTTGTCGCTCATTTTGTTGAAGTTGTAGACTTAACCGGATCCTTCGCTTGGCAGAGGGACGCCCGCTTCTAAATAAAAAAGGCCCCGTTCTTTCTGAACGAGAGCCTTTTTTTTGATGCCGTCAGCACTGATTAGAGGCTAATCAGGCCTTCCGTATCCTTGCTCATGGCGTCATAGAACGCGTAGCGAGCATCGACTTCCTTCTGGAGGTCGTCGGCGAGAGCCTTGGCGACTTCCGGATTGGTGCGGGTGAGGGCCTTGAAGCGGTTTTCGGTGTAGATGTATTCCGCAACCGGGATTGTCGGCTTCTTGGAGTCGAGGATAAGCGGAGCCTTTCCTTCAGCGGCGAGAGCCGGATTGTAGCGCAACAGTGTCCAGTAACCGGAATCCACGGCCATCTTCTGGTGCTGAAGCTGGCTGTTGAGATCGAAACCGTGGTTGATGCAGGGGCAGTAGCAGATGATCAAAGACGGACCATTGTGAGCTTCTGCTTCCTGGAGAACCTTCAGGGCCTGAGCGTCGTTTGCACCGAGGGCGATACGGCCCACGTACACATTCTTGTAGCTCATGGCGATAAGGCCGAGGTCCTTCTTGCCAGCGCGCTTACCAGCGGCGGCGAAGAGGGCGACTGCGCCACGGTTCGTGGCCTTGGAGGCCTGTCCACCGGTGTTGGAGTACACTTCGGTATCAAGGACGCAGATGTTCACGTTTTCACCAGTTGCCATGACGTGGTCGAGACCACCGTAACCGATGTCGTATGCCCAACCGTCACCACCGAAGATCCACACGGACTTCTTCACGAGGTAGTCGGCGAATTCGTCGCGGAGGCTGACGGATGCATCGTCGGTAGCACCGGCGAGGGCTGCCTTCAGGGCGGCGACGTTTTCACGCTGGGCCTTGATGCCGGCTTCATCGTCCTGCTTCTGGGTCGTGAGCTTTTCCTTGAGTTCTGCAGGAACGTTCACGGCTTCGAGGAGGCTCAAAGCCTGCTTGGCATGCTTCGTGATAGCGAGGCGCATACCGAGACCGAATTCAGCGTTGTCTTCGAACAAGCTGTTTGCCCAAGCCGGACCGCGGCCTTCCTTGTTCTTTGCCCACGGAGTGGTCGGGAGGTTACCGCCGTAAATGGAGGAGCAACCCGTAGCGTTCGCGACAACCATGCGGTCACCGAACAACTGAGAAACGAGACGCACGTAAGCGGTTTCTCCGCAGCCTGCGCAGGAGCCGGAGAATTCGAACAACGGTTCGAGGAGCATGGCCTGCTTGACGAGGTTCTTGTTGACCTTGGTACGGTCGAATTCCGGGAGGTCGACGAAGAAGTCCCAGCACTTGCCTTCCTGAACCTTGATCGGTTCCTGCGGCACCATGTTGATTGCCTTCTTGGTGGTGTCGGTCTTGTCCTTACCGATACAGGCCTGCGTACAAACGCCGCAACCCGTACAGTCGTAGCTGGACACGGAAATTGCAAATACCGGCTTGTCGGAACCTTCGAGCTTGAAGCCCTTGGCCGGGGTGTACTTGAAGCCTTCCGGAGCGTTCTTCACGGCGGATTCGTCCACAACCTTCATACGGATGGCTGCATGCGGGCAGACCATGGCGCACTTGCCGCACTGCACGCATGCGTCCGGATTCCAGGACGGGATGTTGAGGGCGAGGTCGCGCTTTTCGTACTTGGTGGTACCGGTCGGGAACACACCGTCGCAAGGCATCTTGGAGACCGGGAGCTGTTCGCCGTTGCCCTTGATGATTTCGGCAGTGACTTCGTTCACGAACTTCGGAGCGTTGCCGTGGATCGGAGCGCGGAATTCCTTCGTGCTGGTGACAGCGGACGGAACCTTGACTTCGAAGAGGTTAGCAAGAGAAGCATCGATAGCGTCCCAGTTCTTCTGGACGACTTCCATACCCTTCTTGGCGTAGGTCTTTTCGGCGTACTTCTTGATGTACTTGATAGCAGTTTCTGCATCGAGAACGTTACCGAGCTTAGAGAAGAAGCAGGTCTGCATCACAGTGTTGATGCGACGGCCCATGCCGGTCTTAGCAGCAACAGCATAAGCGTCGATGACGAACACCTTGAGGTGCTTCTTGATAATGGCTTCCTGAACCGGACGCGGGAAGGTATCCCAAACGGTGTCAGCGGAGTGCGGGGTGTTCACGAGGAACGTTGCGCCGTCCTTGGCATACTTGAGCATGTCGACAGATTCGAGGTGCGGAGTATGGTGGCAAGCGACAAAGTCAGCTTCGTTTTCGCCAATGAGGTACGGGGCGTCGATGATGCTCTTACCGAAGCGGAGGTGAGAGGTGGTCATGGAACCGGACTTCTTGGAGTCGTAAACGAAGTAGCCCTGGGCGTAGTTGTCGGTTTCGTTACCGATAATCTTGATGGAGTTCTTGTTGGCACCCACGGTACCGTCGGAACCGAGACCGAAGAACATGGCCTGGAAGAAGTCGCTTTCAAGCTTGAAGTTCGGGTCGATGGTGAGGCTCGTGTGGCACACGTCGTCGTTGATACCGACGGTGAAGCGTGCCTTCGGGTCGGCCTTGGCGAGTTCGTCGTAGATGGCCTTGACCATAGCCGGCGTGAATTCCTTGGAAGAGAGACCGTAGCGGCCGCCGATCATCTTCGGCATAGCCATCTTGCCTGCCATCACGGCTTCGGAAATAGCGGTCAGGGCATCCTGGAAGAGCGGTTCGCCAGCGGAACCCGGTTCCTTGCAGCGGTCGAGAACGGCAATCTTCTTGACAGTCTTCGGGAGGGCTGCAACGACGGCTTCCATCGGGAACGGGCGGTACAGGCGGATGTTGACGAGACCGACCTTTTCGCCCTTCCCGTTGAGGTACTTGACGGTGTCACCGATGGTGCAGGTCGAAGAACCCATAGAAATGATTACACGTTCTGCATCAGCAGCACCGACGTAGTCCACGATGTGGTACTGACGGCCAGTGTAGCTAGCAACCTTGTCCATGTACTTCTGGACAATTTCCGGAACCTTTGCATAGAACGGGTTCACGGTTTCACGACCCTGGAAGTAAACGTCCGGGTTCTGGGCGGTACCGCGCATAGTCGGGCGGTCCGGTGTGAGGCAGCGCTGCCGGCATGCCTTCACATACTTTTCGTCGATAACGTTACGGATAACGCCGTCTTCGAGAGCTTCAATCTTCATCACTTCGTGAGAAGTGCGGAAGCCGTCAAAGAAGTGCATAAACGGAACGCGGCTTTCGAGTGTAGAAGCGTGGGCCACGAGAGCGAGGTCCTGGCATTCCTGGACGCAGCTGGAGGCGAGCATTGCAAAACCCGTCTGGCGGCAAGCCATAACGTCGGAGTGGTCACCGAAAATGGAAAGGCCCTGCATAGCAAGAGCACGGGCAGTCACATGGAAGACCGTGGGGGTCAGTTCGCCCGCAATCTTGTACATGTTCGGGATCATCAAGAGAAGACCCTGGGATGCGGTGAAGGTCGTGGTGAGGGCACCGGCCTGCAGAGCACCGTGAACGGTACCGGCAGCGCCACCTTCGGACTGCATTTCAAACACGCGGGGAACCTGTCCCCAAATATTCTTCTTGCCTGCAGCACTCCAGTTGTCGGCGTGCTCAGCCATAGGACTAGACGGTGTAATCGGGTAAATTGCAGCGACTTCGCTAACCGCAAATGCAACGCTAGCGGTGGCTTCGTTACCGTCACACGCAATCATCTTTTTTGCCATGGATATCTCCGTTTTTAGGTTTTTTCGTAAAAATTCTGATCATATACACCTTCGGCGTGCGATACACGCAAGAAGGGCAAAAATCCAAGCTTAAAATTAAATAAGATTATCCAAAACGGACAACCAATTTTTGAAAAAAGTTTAAAAATCAAGTAGCTTTTGGTTAATCTCGATTTCAAGTCCCGCGTAACTTGGGCCGAACTTTTGGCGAAGCGTGGTCGTAAGGCCATCGGACTTGCCCAAATACGGGTAATTCTTGCGGATTTTAAGCCTCGGGGCGCGTTCGTGGATGTTCTGGATGAGCGTTTGCGCAATTTTCACTTCGGCAGGGCGGCTCGGGTCATAAAGAATCCCGACATCGGCGTCGCGCTCGACACCATTTAATATAGGCGTAAAGCTGTGGATTCCGAGGTGGATGACCTTGAGCGGAGCTTCCTTCGGTGCATTTTTCTCGTTTTTGCGGGCGTTTGGCGGGATTATGCCTGCAACAAAGCTTTCAATCTTCTCACGATACTTTTCCCAAAGACTCATCATGTGCGATTTTACGGTATTTGGTAATCCAACAGTAAATTCCGAAAAGAACGTCTTGTTGGTCGCACTGCGGTTCATGTCGACCACGAGTCTCGAGAACCGACTAGAGCAATGGAAGTCGGGCTTTAATCGTTTTACAAGATTTGAAAATACTTTATATGCACCAATGTCGTAAGCGCGGTGGGAGGCGAGAACGTCATCGGGAATTTTGGAATCGCGGAATGCGCGCAGGACGAAATCCGGCACAGCGTTGCTCGCATGTTCGCAGGTAATCATCAGTGCCGGAGCTTTCATTACTTTTTCTCCACTACAAGGATGTTTCCATCGTACGTCATGACACCCAGCAAAATGCTGTGGATTAGACGGAACTTGTCTACTTTGTAATAAGGGCCGTTTGCCATCGGGTTTGTACAATCCGGGTCCGCGACCATGAACTGCTTCTTTTCGTCGAGTCCGTAGAGCACTACGAAATGCCCCATCGGCTCGCCGTGGATATCGTCAAAGACGGACTGGTCTTTTTCGTTCGTGTATTCGCGAGGGGAACGGTAAAGGTAGGTGGCGCTGAGACCGCAAAGCACCGGAATATTGCGCTTAAAGTAACTTTCGAACATGCTTGCGCGGAGGTCTGCAGTGGCGACGGTTCCGCCAAGGTCAATGAATCGGATGTAGGCGTCAATTGCTTTTTTAAGCTTGGGGGCGTGTTTTGCCTTGTGCAAAGCAACCAGTTTTTCGCGAAGTTCGGGCATCTTGAGCTTACTCCACGTGGGGTCAAAAATCTTTAAGTTGTAAGAATAAATGGTTGCCTTAAATCCGCGCTTGAGGGCGTCGATGCCAAGGAAAACGCCAAGCGTGCCGCCTTCTTCCAAAAATTCAATTTCAGAGATGAGCTTTTTTAGGGAAATATTATAGCCAAGATAAGAGTAAACAGCGTGTAGGCTAGTCGGTCCGCACGTAACATCGTCTGGCTGAGGGAGTATTTTCAGATCCATCGAGTGCCTCGTTATTAACCGTGGCGGTTTGTTCATCAAATCGTCAATCCGTGCACAAATATAGAAAAAATGTTCTTTTAGGGCTTGCAAAATTTGCGAGGAACTTTGATTGGGAAAAAATAATACTATATTAGTATATATCACCATCATAAACATTAGGAGCTCCTATGGCCATTGACCACAATCTCTTAACGGGACAGTTTCGTCCTCTTGGCGAAAACAAAATTGAGCATACGCTTTCTGCTAGCCAGAAGGTTTTGCCCACGCATACGGGGAAAAGCGCTGTGCGCCATTTGACCCCGCGAAACCGAAAGCCGAAACTTGAAAAGTCGTAACGGCTAGAAGATTTGTATTTTTGGTTTCGTGAACGAAAATCCTTTTGAATTGTTAAAGAAATCTGCAAAGTCCAAGGCGCGTCTTGGCGTTATACATACCGCGCATGGCGATGTGACGACACCTGTTTTTATGCCGGTGGGCACTGCCGCGACGGTCAAGGGGCTTACGAGCCGCGACATCTGTGAACTTGATGCAGAAATCATCTTGGCGAATACGTACCACCTCTATTTGCGACCGGGCACAAAACTCATTGCTGAGGCGGGCGGTGTGCAAAAGTTCATGAGCTGGAACCGCCCGATGCTTACGGACAGCGGTGGATTCCAGGTGTGGAGTTTAAAACAGTTCCGAAAGATTACAGAAGAAGGCGTCCAGTTCAAGAGTTTGCTGGACGGTTCTCGTCATTTGTTCACACCGGCAAGCGTGATGAATGCGCAACGAGAAATCGGTGCGGATATCATCATGGCGTTCGATGAATGTACGCCGTACCCGAGTACGGTTGAAGAGGCCGAGAAGTCGCTTGCGCTCACGCTCAAGTGGACGCGCGAGGCGAAGGAATGGCTGGAGACGAATCCGCCGATTCATGGCTATCCGCAGTTTTTCTTTGGCATTGTGCAGGGCGGCATGCACAAGGAATTGCGACAGAAGTCTATCGAGGCGCTCAAGGAAATTGAGCCGGATGGCTATGCAATGGGCGGGCTTTCTGTAGGCGAGCCTGTCGAGACGATGTACGAAATTGCAGACTTTTGTACAAACTTATTGCCCGAAGACCGTGCCCGTTATGTGATGGGCGTGGGAACGCCGTGGAATTTGCTAGAGCTTGTGAAACGCGGCGTGGATATGTGCGACTGCATTTTGCCGGCGAAGAATGCACAGGACGGATTAGTTTATACGAGCCGAGGAGTGCTCCGTTACAAGGGTGCGAAGTTTGCGCACCAGCACGATATGCCGCTTGACCCGAACTGCGATTGCTATTGCTGCCGTAATTACAGCCGTGCGTATTTGCGCCATCTGTTCAAGGAAAAGGAACCGCTTGGCTGGACGCTTGCGGCGATTCACAATTTGCATTTCTACATCCACTTGATGAAGTCCGTGAAAGCCCATATTGCAGATGATACTTTTGAAGAATGGGCGGACGAGCAAATTAAGATTTTACAGCAGAACGCTGAGTAGATTTTTTTATAAATTGAAAGTATGCTAGAATTTCGAATTCCAGAACTTTCAGATCGAGAAAATGTGGCAAGGGCTGTGGCAGAATCCGGTTATATCGGGAGTGATGCTGCGTTTGCAAGCCTTTTCTTGTGGCGCAAAAAATACGGCACACTGATGGCGCTGCAAAATGGATTCCTCTTTCGCTATTATCAAGGCGAGGGGAGCCGGCGCGGTTACACGTTCCCGCTTGGGGCCGATGACCCGCGTGAAGCGCTTGACGCAATTGTTCAAGATGCGAAAGAATCGGGCCGTCCGTTGGAATTCTGCTTAGTCGATGAGACTCGTGCGCATATCCTTTTGGATTATTTTAAAAAGTCCATCCAGTTTGTAAATGACCGTGGCGATAGCGATTACATTTATTCTGCGGAAAGTCTTGCAACTCTTGCTGGGAATACGTATCGCAAAAAGCGGAATCACATCTCGAAATTCAATCGCTCGTACGAACATTACGAGTTGCGTAAAATCACTGCTGATAATTTTGCGGATGCTCTCGAAATCGAGAAAAAGTGGTTGCAAAATTCTATGTCAGGTGAGTTTCCTTGTGAACCGACTTGCGAATGCGAAGAAGCGGCTTGGGCAGAACGCTCTACAGATGAAAAGTCTCGTATGGCGGAATTTTGTGCAATTGAAGAAACGCTTAAGAATTTTGATGCTCTTGGCATGAAGGGGGCGATACTTTATGTGGAAAATGCTCCTGTTGGCATGACGATAGCTTCTGAAATTGCCCCTAGAGTCTGGGATATCCATTTTGAAAAAGTCATTGGCGAGTATGCGGATAATGGCGGCTATGCCGTTATTAATAAAATGTTTGCAGAAACGCTTACAGGAGCAAAGCTCATCAATCGCGAAGAAGATATTAATATTGAAGGGCTCCGCAAAGCAAAACTTTCGTATTACCCGCTCAATATTTTGGACAAATGCCATGCGACTGTTTCTCTTGATAGGACTGTCGCTGAACGTGATACAGATGAGCTGGGGAATGTTTAATGCTTTCAAAAGTTCTTTCAAAAAATTCTTGTGCCGCATGTAAGTTTTGCTGTTCCTTTAGGCGAAAGAGCCTTTGGGAAACGCCTCTCTTTCCGCATGAAATTGCAGAGAAATTAAGTCACGAAAATGAATATGGCATGGTGGGCGAGTTCCGCATGTCTCAAACGGTGCAGGGAGTGCGCTTTGACCGCTTAGTGCTTGAAAATAACTATCGCACAGACGATCCTGAAGAAGAAGTTCCTTGCACGTTTTTGGATCCGCAAAAAGGTTGCATTTTGAAGGGCGATGATAAGCCGTTCGATTGCAGTATTTGGCCGCTTAGAATCATGGACCGAAATGGCGAACTCGTTATTGCGCTCACGCCAACGTGCCCATCAATTGGATCAACTCCGGGTGAAAATCTTGTGGAACTCGTGAAATCAGGTCTCGGTGAAAAAATCTACGAGTATGCCAAAACGCACCCTTACATTATCAAGGAATACCATGAGGGATTTCCGATTATAGAAATTGGGTCCTTGTAATATTTTTTTGAATCAAAAAACATAAATATGGATACTTGTGGATGGCGGATTGCTGTCAGAATATTTCTATTTTTGAGTCATTCTTTGTAGTCGTTGTTTTAGTGTTTTTGGAAGATCCTGATGATCAGTATTACTAAGCTTTTGATGGACACCCCGAATTTCGGGGATTCTCTTCGTTATCAACCTCATGCGCACAAGGCGACAAATGGTGTGGGCGCAGGACGTGGCCCGGTGGTGGTGTGGAACTGCACCAAGACTTGTAACCTGAAGTGTGTGCATTGCTATGCGCGTTCTGAGGCGATTAAGTACCAGAACGAACTTACGCACGAAGAGGGAATCAAGCTTATTGATCAGCTCGCAGATTTCCATGTGCCGGTGATTTTGTTCAGCGGTGGCGAACCGCTTTTGCGCCCGGACTTTTTTGAACTCGCAAACTATGCGGCAAGCAAGGGCATCCGTCCGACAATTTCGACGAACGGCACTTGCATCACGCCGGATGTGGCTCAGAAGCTCAAGGCGATGGGCGTTGGCTATGTGGGCATCAGCTTGGATGGTTGCGAAGAAACTCACGACAAGTTCCGCGGCAAGCAGGGCGCGTACCAGATGGCTTTGCGCGGGATCCGCAATTGCGTGGCAACGGGCCAGAAGGTTGGGCTCCGCTTCACAATTACAAAGTACAACTATCAAGACCTGAACGCTATTTTCGATTTGCTCGAAGCGGAAAACATTGATAGAGTTTGTTTCTATCACCTTGTCTATAGCGGTCGCGGAAGTGCAATGGTCGATAACGACTTGAATCACGAAGAAAGCCGCAAGGTGATGGACTTGATCATTGATCGCACTTTGGACTTTAAGAAGCGCGGCGTGAACAAGGAAATTTTGACGGTCGACAACCACGCAGATGCCGTTTATCTGTACCAGCGCATGAAGCGCGAAGACCCGGAACGCGCCGAAAAGATTTTGGATTTGATTAAGATGAACGGTGGCAACCGCAGTGGCATGGCTTTTGGCAATATCGATAGCATTGGCAATGTGCATCCGGACCAGTTTACGCAATATATCACGCTCGGAAATGTTCGCGAACGCAACTTTGGCGACATTTGGACAGACTTGTCAAATCCGATTATGGCTGGCCTCAAGAACCGCAAACCGCTTTTGAAGGGGCGTTGTCCGAAGTGTGCTTACTTGAATTTGTGCAACGGCAATTTCCGCACGCGTGCCGAAGCCGTTACTGGTGACTTCTGGGCTGAAGATCCGGCTTGCTATTTGACGGATGAAGAAATTGGGCTGTAACGCCCCTTGCGATGTGCCGCAAATGCTGAGTCAAAAACTTCTCGCGATTATTCAAGACGGCTTTCCGTTGGTGGAACGCCCGTATAAGGCGCTTGCGGAAATGTTGAACGTTTCAGAACAAGATGCTTTTGATGAAGTTGAAAAAATGCGCACTTCTGGCGTGATTCGCCGTATTGGTGGCGTGTACGATTCCAAGAAACTGGGCTTTATTTCGAGACTTTGTGCTGGGAAAGTGCCTGCATCGTCATTTGATTTTTCGGCAGAACATCATGCGCAAACACCGATGGAATCGTTTGCGACCGTCGTGATGGATGAACCTGCGATTACGCATAATTATGTCCGCAGTCACGAATACAATGTTTGGTTTACGGTCATTGCTGAAAATGAATCCGCAATCCAGGCTGTTGTAGACCGCGTTTGTGCTAAAACAGAATTGCGCAATGTCCATGTTCTTACCGCTACCAAGAAGTATAAAATCAATACGGTGATGTCATTAGACGAGAGACGTGGTTCGGCAGGCTCACCAATCTTGACGAAAGACGAAAGAGGCGAGTGTGCCTCGGCTTTGCATCATTCTGAGACCCGAAGTGTCGAAGAATCCAGTAAATTCCCCGGAACGCTCTCCGAAGCAGACCGCATTCGCATTCACATTGCTTGCGGTGATATTCCGCATTCTCTCACTCCGTTTAAGGATTGGGGCGTATCTTTCGACGAACTTCGCGAAGATATTGCAACGAAACGCATGCGCCGCTTTGGCGCGATTCTGCGTCATCAAGATGCAGGCTTCCCTTGCAATGCTATGGTGTGCTTTAGGATTGTAGACTGTAGAAAGTCGGAAGTTAGAAGTGGTAATTCGGACTCCCGTAATGTCATCCTGAGCGGAGATGCCGCGAAGAATCCAGTAAAGTCTTGTGATTTGATTGCTCAGGCGGGCTTGATTCTTGCGACAAATCCTCATATTTCGCACTGTTACGAGCGCCCTGCTTTTGAAGGCTTTCCGTACAATCTTTATGCAATGATGCACGCTCCGTCAAAGGATTTGCTGTCACGCTATATCGAAGATGCCGCAAAATCCATCGATAATAGTAATTATGTTGTTTTAAATTCCTTGCGGGAACTCAAGAAAACGAGTTTCAAATTTTTTGTTTAATACGCACTTCAGTATCTTCAGATTCTGACGCCAATTCCTGCGGAAACAACTCCGCGCTGACCAAAGGAAAGCAGATGAAGTATAATTGGAAAATTTCTACCTATTTCAAGTCCAAAAAAAGTTACATGAAACATCGGTACTGCAACTTTTGCAAAATAGCATATTCCTGCATCTAATTCCAAGAATGGATTTAAAAATCCATTGTTATTGAAATTGAGTTTTAGCTTTGGCATAAATGTTAATGCTATAAACTTTTCGATAGGATGGGCGTAGTTGAAGACAATCCCTGTTTCAACGACTTCATTGAATTTGTATCCATAATCTATTGAAAATGCTCCAAGAATGTTCTCCTGTAATTCCGCAGAACCTAATGAAAAAATGGATGTAGCGACAGACGCGTAAGCGGCGGCGATATCGGTCATTGTGATGATGCCGTAAGTGAAAGAAATGCTGTGGTGCTTAAGCGTGTCTTTGGGAATGCTTGTTTGTGCCATGCTTCTGTCGACATCGTATCTATGGTTTTCGCTTTTTTTCCAGATGGTGCTGTCGCTTTTGTCTACGCCTGCTTGAGCATTTTCAACGTATCCGTTCATATCCCAAGCGTTAGCATGGACCGCAAAAAATAAGGAGATGATTGCGCTGTAGAAAAATCTTTTTATCATGCTTTTGAAAATCCTAGCCAAGTAATTGCGTTTCTATGACTTTATATATAATATTTTTTTGAAGGAAAAAACATTTTTAATTAAGAATGTACTTGTGTTGTGGTAAAATTTTCCATATTGTGTTTGGTAAAGTGTATTTTTTCTATCTTTGGACTATGCGCAAGATTTATATGGCAGGCATGAGCCACAAGGTGGCTGAAATCGCAATTCGCGAAAAGTTTTACATCCCGATGGATGTGAAGACAGAAGCTTTAACACATTCTCCGTTTGATGAACTTTTGATTTTGGCAACGTGTAACCGCACGGAAGTCTATGTGGCAAGCGACCGCGAAATCACTGATAGTGAACTCGTTCGCTATGTGTGTGGACTGGCTCATCAAGATTACGATGATTTTGCAAAGTTCTTTTATTTTAAGTCAGGTGACGATGTGGCGCATCATGTGATGAATGTGTGTGCCGGGCTTGATTCTGTCGCCATGGGTGAAGATCAGATTCTGCACCAAATTGGCCGTGCGTACGAAACGGCGCACCAGCTGAACGCCACGGGCAATACGCTGAACAAGCTTTTCCAGAGTGCAATACACACGACAAAGCGCATCAAGACCGAGACGAACTTGAGCAAGCTCAGTTGCAATATTCCGTTCTTGGCGATGAAACAAGTGCAGAAGACTTTTGACGATCTTGAAAATCGTACTGTGTACATCGTGGGGCTTGGCGAAATGGGTTCGTTGATGCTCAAGTATGTACAAGAGAATACGACCAAGATTTTTGCAAGTAGCAAGACTTTTGCGAATGCCGAAAAATTTGCAGATGTGCTTACTCCTGTGAAATTCGAAGACCGCTACGAAGTCCTTGGCAAGTGCGATGTCGTGATTCTTTGCAGCGCTTGTCAGGAACCGATTGTGACGAAAAATGGGTTTGAAAAGACAATTGCATTGTGTCATCCTGAGCGAAGCACGGTGTGCGAAGTTGAAGGATCCAGTGAAGGTTTGTCTGCTGTGACCACCCCTTCAAAGCGCTTGATTATTGATCTCGGTAGCCCGCGCAATGCTGAAGCTTCTATTGGCGAACTTCCGGGCGTTGAATACGTTTGCGTTGATGACCTTGAAAAAATCGTCTCAGAAAACCGCCGTTTGCGCATGATTGAACTTGATGCGGCTCAGAAAATCTTGAAAGAAGGTCTTGACGAATTCTTGCATTGGAACCGCATGGACGAGGTCTCCAAGCAAATTCATTTGCATGCCGAGAAAATGCTTGCGACGGCAAATGAAGAATCTGAAAAGTTATTGCGCTCTATGCCGGAACTTTCGGAAGATGACCGTCATCGCATCCAGATGATGTACGAACGTTTTGCGAAGAAAATGGCAAATGACTTTTTGTATAAAGTTAAGGCCGAAAATTCGCCCGAAGATGTGCAAGTGTTCCTGAAGTGCTTAGATTCAAAGTCTTGCCGCTCTGCAAATAATGCAGAATCTCCTAGAAATTAGAGGGACTTGCTGTGAGTGAATTGAAATTACGTATCGCAACACGCAAGAGCGCTTTGGCTTTGGCCCAGACGACGATGGCGGCAGATGCTATTGTCGCTACGAATGCGGCTGCAGAACCGCTGACTTATGAACTTGTCTCCATGACAACCGAAGGCGATCGCCGTTTGGATAAGTCGCTGGCGAGCTTTGGCGGTAAGGGCGTGTTCATCAAGGAACTGGAAATAGCACTCCTTGAAGGTCGTGCGGATATTGCAATTCACAGTTTGAAAGATATGCCTGCCGAAGTGCTACCTGAATTTAAATTGGCGGCTGTTTTGAAGCGCGAAGATCCGCGAGATGCTTTCCTTTCGCGAGGTGGTGCGGCTGGAATCCGCTTTATGGATTTGTCGGCTGGCGCTCGCGTCGGTACGGGAAGTATTCGTCGTGTAGTACAGCTCGAAGCGCTCCGCCCGGATTTGGAATATGTGCCGATTCGCGGAAACATCCAGACTCGTATAGGCAAGCTTGCGGAACTTGATGGCGTTGTGCTTGCGGCTGCGGGCCTTAAGCGTATGGGGCTTGCTGACCAGGTAACGGAATACTTTAGCACTGAACAGATGCTCCCCGCAAGTGGTCAGGGAATCCTTGCAATTGAAACTCTTGCCGATTCTGACACTTGTCATCCTGAGCGAAGCACGATGTGCGAAGTCGAAGGATCTGGGGCGATTTGTAACGACCTTTCGCAGATTCTCGCTCGCGTGAACGATGTTGCGACATTCTGCATCGCCTCTGCTGAAATGGCTTATTTAAAAGCGCTCAACGCAGGTTGCCAATTTCCAGTGGCAAGCTTCGCGGAATTTGTTGACGGTGGGTCTAATAGAATTGCGCAGACTTTGAAAATTCGCGGCATTTACTGGGACGAAAAATTTAACCGTTTACTCCGCGCCGAAACCTCGGGCGCACTTGATTTAAATTCTGCAGACTCAGTCCACCAAGCTAAAAATTTGGGCGTCGAACTTGCCCGTGCAATTCAGAAGCAATTGTAACTTGCTTTGTCATTCCCGATTCCGTTCGGGAATCGCCATCTTGTATCGCAAAAAAAATATCCCGCGCATTTTGAATGTGCGGGCTCTAACATTTTCGTCATTGCGGGTCGCGTAGCGACGTGGCAAACTATACGTTATTTCTTTCCAGGCTTCGATACAACGGGCTTGATTCGTTTGCCGCAAAGCGTCACGATGATTCCTGCTTGTGCGAACATGTAGTAAGCCGTGTCGCGGTTGTTGTTTAACGTGGACTTCGGATCATAATCGTCCTTGGTCACGAAAACTTCGGCAACGCCTGAAAGGCTGATGTCCAAAGAGCAACGTTCGCACGGGAATCCAATCACGTAGAGCTTGGAACCAGGAGGAACCTTTCCTCGAGCGTAGTGGAGCGCGTTGATTTCGGCGTGGACCATGAACGGATACTTGTTCGCCTCGAATTCGTGATGGCTCAAAAGCTCACCTGAGTCGGCGTCTAGCAAATCGTAAGCGAGGAGTTGCTTTTCGCGCGTGTACGGAACGGTCTCGTCGTCAAATCCAGCGGGAGCGCCGTTGTAACCCGTGCTAATAACGCGCCCGTCGGCGCTCACAAGAACGGCTCCCATTTGGGTATTTTGGTCTTTGGAAAGGCGTGCCTGGGCACACATCATCTGCGTATAGACTTCGTCGCGAAGCTTTGCTCTAGAACTATTCATGCTAAAAAATATAGGCAAAATTTTAATGGCGAAGTTTTTCTAAATTTGGTTTCGATGGAAAATTCGAATCATTTTGGCAAAGTTTATTTGATTGGCGCAGGACCTGGCGATCCTGGGCTTTTAACCGTGCGCGGAAAGTCAATTCTTGAAAAAGCCGATGTTGTGGTTTACGATCGTTTGGTTTCACCGGGCGTGCTCTCGTTATGTAGTCCGAGAGCAAAGATGGTGGATGTGGGTAAAATGCCGACGCACCACAAGATGAAACAGTCCGAAATCAATAAGCTCTTGGTAAAATTTGCCGTTGAAATGCCGGGTTCGATCGTTGCGCGTTTGAAGGGCGGTGATCCGTTTGTGTTCGGTCGTGGTGGCGAAGAGGCTTTGGAGCTTGTCGATGCTGGCGTCGAATTTGAAGTGGTACCGGGCGTGACGTCTGCCATTGCTGTGCCAGCCTACGCAGGCATTCCTGTGAGTCATCGTGGAATTGCAACAAGTTTCCATATCATCACAGGCCACGAAAAAGAAAAATCCGTCGTGGACCCTATCGCTGCACTCCAGGGTGACTGTCATTCTGGAGCCGAAGGCGATAGAATCCAATGCAATCTCTCGCTAGACTTTGAAAATCTCGCGAAGTGCCAGGGAACGCTCATCTTTTTGATGGGCATTGCCAATATGGACTTTATTGCACATCGATTAATTGAATGTGGCAAAGACCCGAAGACTCCACTTGCATTTATTGAAAAAGGAACTACTCCGAACCAGCGTACCGTTATGGCAACGCTTGAAACAGCGGGGGAGACCATCGTTCGTGAAAATGTGACAGCACCCGCAATTACGATTATGGGTGGTGTGGTTGAACTTGGCAAGACTCTTGCGTGGAAAAAGAATTTGCCGCTTTCGGGCAAGCGCTTGGTTGTAACGCGTGCCGCAAAACAATCTAGTGGGATTACAGCTCGACTGACAGCTCTCGGTGCTGAAGTCATCGAAACTCCGATGATTGAAACACGTTCTTTGGAAAAGCCACAAACCGTATGTCATCCTGAGCGGAGCACCGTAGGTGCGGAGTCGAAGGATCCAGGCTTGCAAGGTTCAGTCGATTTCAAATCCCTCGCGAACTATGACATTCTTGCTTTCACGAGCACGAACGGTGTTGAATGTTTCTTTAAGCAGTTGTTTGCTGCGGGTTATGATGTGCGTGTGCTTGCGGGCAAGAAAATTGCAAGTGTCGGGAAAATCACCGAAAAGAAGTTGCTTGAATACGGCATCCGTTGCGATTACGTTCCTGAAGACCACACCGGCGAAGGTCTGGGCTTGTTGTTACGAGACGTGGTTAATAAGCACGATCGTGTCTTCCTGAGCCCATTCGACAAGCTCAGGGTAAACTCCGGGCGTAGCTCGGAGTCGAATGATCTAGTTGAATCCCGCATCCTCCTCCTGCAAGGCAATCTCGCTGACGATACTTTGCTCAAACTCTTGCCCAAAGCAACCCGTTGGACCGTTTACGAAACACTGCCGGTTGCTGAACTCCCGGATTGGAAGCGCGAAGCCATTGTAAGTGCCGATGCAGTCGTCTTCGCCAGCACCAGTGCCGTCGAGAATTTTGTCAAACTTACGCCTCAAAGTGCCGAAGGCACGATCTCACGCCTCACTCCTCACACTTCTTTTTGCATTGGTCGCATAACGGAATCCGCTGCCAGCAAGTACGGCTTTGAAACCGTCACCTCGGACGAAACGACAATGGATTCCCTTGTAAAGAAGATTGTGGAATACTACACAACGTCCTCTAATCACTAACCACCAATCACTAACCACTATTTCATGAAAGTCATTCTTATTATCGCTCATCATTGCATTTTGCCTGGTGCGTACAAAGGATTTGAAGAAATTCTCGACCGCTTGCATCATGACTTGCCGGGTACGCGCGTGGCGAGCACGAGTTTGTTAGATTTGGAAAACGACCTCCGCACACTTTTGCGCGAAGACGTGGAATCAGTGACGCTTCTGCCGTATCTGCTTTTGAACGGCCAGCATACAAAGAATGATGTGCCGCGAGTGGTTGCAAAATTGCAGGCTGAATTCCCGCAAATTCCGATTACGCTTTTGCCTTGCCTTGGCGATTGGAAAGAATTTTCGAGCATGGTTGTCTGTGGCATCCGCAATGCACAGGGCGTAGATCCTTCGACTACGCCTAGCGGCTTCGCTCAGGATGACAAGAAAACGGAGCGCGCCCATAGCTCAAACCTCTTCTCTATCGAAATTAATCTCGAAGGGCGTAACGTTCTCGTTGTAGGCGGTGGCCGCATCGCACTCCGCAAGGTGAAAACGTTAATCCCGACAGGTGCTCACATTACCGTTGTCGCTCCGCAATTCGACCCGGATTTCGAGAATCTTCTAACTTCAAAGGGCGAAGCCCGACCTCATACCTCATACCCAATTACATTAAAACAGCGCCCATACGAACCGCTTGACTTGCGTTGCGTTTTCATGGTCTTCATTTGTACCGACCAGCCCGCCGTCAATGCTCAAGTTTCTAACGATGCCCGTGCCCGCCGCATTCTCGTGAATAACGCTTGCGATTACCTCGACGGCGATTTCATTGTGCCTGCCCGCATGGATTTTGGCGAAAACATTGCCGTGACAGTCTCCACGCAGGGCCGCGCCCCTTCGCTCGCGAAAAAGCTCAAGCAGAAAATCCAGGCTGAATGGGCCGAGGGCCTTGAACAGGTCGAACGCGAATTCGGAAAATCCTAATCGCAAAGCGCTGCAAATGCATACGCAAATAAAAGAGAGTAAAGCTCTCTTTTATTTTTTGACGCAACGGACGGATATGAAATGATCTTTGTCGGTACCGTCTATTATAGCTTTTTTGTAACTGTGGTAACGGTATTTGGAGTCTGTTAAAAAGAGGCTGTTGGCTCGTAACCAATTTACATCAGTTGAACTCCAAAATAATGTTTTTTCTCCAAGTCCATTATAGTTTTTGTACTTTTCTCTAATATTGCAAGAGTTACAGTTGCCTGCAGGGAGCGCATTAAAACCAAGTTCATTGTTGCCGTTGTGGTATAGCCATCCTGAAGTAGATTTTAAAAACTCTGCGTTTTCGTCTTCTACATTGCTGATTAAATCTTCGAAGTCTTCTTTGCTTGGGAGCCGCCAACCGTCTGGGCAGACTGTTTTTGCCTCTTCCCAGTTGTAGAGTCTGCCGTACTTATCGCAGTTGCTTTCTAAATCATCGTAGCAGAAACTGTTTCGCGTGGCGTGATTTAAGTTTTCTGCCATCCAGATGTTCTTGCCGATTTTTACAGTCTTGTATTTCTTTGTTGCGGTAGTTCTTGTGATTTCAACATCCTTTTTGAAACCGAACCATTTTTCGACGATTCGAGATCTTTCCTCATCTCTCTTGTCGATGATGTCGGCTCCATTTTCAATGATGTGCTTTTTTCGTTCGTTTTTACGGACTTCGAATTCGGAGATTGCAAGGTTTTTGTTTGCAATGTCTTTCTTTACATGCAAAATTTTTTTGTTTACTAGTCTGATGTATCTGCGGTCGCCTAAAAATTGATTTAGTCGCGTGTTTTTTCCGCATGTTTTAGCGAAATTGAAAATGTCTGATGAAGGGTTGCCCATTCCTGTCGGGTCATTTATGTCGAGCGTGTAGACGCCTTTTTCAATTTGTGGCAAAAATAACTCAAGTTCCAAGGCTCCATTGCGAACATAGACGGAATCGACATTATAAACTTTGCCGGTCTTGTTTTTTACCGTCATGGTAAGATGATTTTCGTCGGGTAGGTTGGTTTGAACTTTTATCAAAATGGAATTGCTAGGGGTGATAGAAGCTTTTATGCCAAAAAACAGATCGGCTGGAATTTTATTCTTGTCGATTTTTCCTGAATGCGGTCTCCCAACATGGACTTTATGCCTTTCAAATGTCCAATTCACACCATTGCTTTTGAAGCCGATTTCTTTAAGTGTTTGGATTGTTTTGAAATCCATTTCTGCATTTGTCAGCACGTTGTCTGGACAGCGGTCGCGGTAATAACTGGCATATAACTGCAAAATGCTTTTCTTCTCGGTTTCAGATATGTCGATTAACGCGAGAGCCCATGCTTTGTCTGTGTCAAAGCGTTCCTCGTAGTAATCAATCTTGTCTTCGAGATATTCGGCTTCTTTTCGGGCTTTTGATTTTTCATTAATGTCAACAGTTCCATCAACATTGACATCTCCTGTAACATTTATAACCTTTGTGTTACGAATGTTGAAGGCATTTGCTAAGCCCAGCGCAATAAGAATGGTCAGGATAAATTTCATAGCTTTAGTCATTCTTTTTATTTTTCTGAATTGGATGGTTCTTGTCCTTTGCAAATATACACTATTCAAGTGTCAAACTATGTCATTTTGAGAATTTTTCGTTTTTTGAACGTCATTGGTTGTTTTTGAAGACCGTTTCTGCGACTTTTTTGCGCCCGTTTTCGCATTACTGGGTCTTAGGGGCGGAGCTCCTAGGAAAGGGGGTGATGGATGGTTCGACGAGCTCACCAACCTTACTTCTGCATTGCTTGTCGAAACAGAAATCAGGGGGACTTTTCCCCCATTATTTACTATAATTGAACTTGGATCCTGTTTTATAAAAGGAGATTCCCGCACGGTGGCGGGAATGACATTTCAAACTGACTACTTCTAACTTCCTACCGACTACTAAAATTATGATTATTCGTCCTCGTCGTTTACGTAGAAATGAAGTTATCCGCAACATGGTTGCAGAAACTGCTGTAAATCCCGATGCCCTCGTTTACCCGATGTTCGTGGTTGAAGGAACGGGCGTCAAAGAAGAAATCCCGTCCATGCCGAACCAGTTCCGTTTCTCGATTGATGAAATCTTGAAGGAACTTGAAAGCTGTGTCGCGCTTGGCATCAAGTCCATTTTGCTCTTTGGTATTCCGGATCATAAGGACGAAATGGCAACTTCTGCATACGATAACGATGGCATTGTGCAGCGTGCAGTACGTGCCATCAAGGCGAAGTTCCCGAGTTTGTACGTGATTACGGACGTGTGCCTTTGCGAATACATGAGTCATGGTCATTGCGGCATCATTAAGGATGGCGATGTGGATAATGACCCAACGCTTGAACTTTTGGCAAAGACGGCCCTTTCGCACGCCGAAGCGGGTGCCGATATGGTCGCTCCGAGTGACATGATGGATGGTCGTGTGGCTGCAATTCGTGAAATGTTGGATGCAAATGGATTTTCGAATACGCCGATTATGGCGTACAGTGCAAAGTTCGCAAGTGCTTATTACGGCCCGTTCCGCGATGCGGCGGATTCCGCTCCGCATTTTGGCAATCGCAAGAGCTACCAGATGGACGTGCGCAATGGCCGCGAAGCGCTCCATGAAGTGGAACTGGATTTGGAAGAGGGGGCCGATATCGTGATGGTGAAGCCGGGGCTTGCATTCCTTGATGTGTTACGTGAGACGGCTGAAATCAGCAATGTGCCTGTCGCTGTGTACAACGTAAGTGGCGAATATTCGATGGTCAAGGCGGCTGCAAAGATGGGCTGGATTGATGAAAAATCGATTATCCGCGAAAACATGATTGCGTTCAAGCGCGCCGGTGCTGATATCATCATTACGTACCACGCCAAGGAAATTTTGGAAAGGAACATTCTTTAAAAAAGGAACTTTATCATGAAAGAATTCGAATCGTTCTTGAAAAATCTCGGTGTCACAAATGCAATTGCTCAGGACATCATTGAAATTGCGACAGTGCTTGTCGTTATCGCCATTATCTTGGCGATTATCAAGTTTATTCTTAGTTTTGCCATTAAGAAGGGCGCTGATGAATCGGTGAAACCGCTACTTTATTCGTTGTTCTCTTATGCGCTGTACATTGTCGGTTTGCTCATGATTCTCCATATTCTCGGTGTGAACACCGCAGGAATCGTGACTGTAATCGGTGCCGCTTCTCTTGCCATTGGCCTTGCTTTGAAGGATACGCTTGGCAACATCGCTTCGGGAATTCTATTGCTGTTCCTCCATCCGTTCCGCGCTTCGGACTACATTGAATGCGGTTCTTTGAAGGGTAAAATTGTGGGCGTGAGCCTTTTCAACACGACGCTTATTTCGTTGGACGGCCTTTATATCTCTGCACCGAACAGCATGTTGTGGGGAGCTCCGATTGTCAACTTTAGCCGCAATCCGAGCCGCCGCCTTGATTTGGCTTTTGGCATTGATTATGCGGATTCTGCTGAAAAGGCGATGAACGAAATGAAACAACTTGTGAATGCGGACCCAGAAGTCCTGAAAAATCCGGAACCGTCGTTCTTTGTTTCGTCGCTGGATGATAGCTCGGTGGCTGTCAATTTGAGAATTTGGGTCAAGACCGCAAATTACTGGGATATGCGTTGCAAGTACATGAAGGCTGTGAAGGAACGCTTTGACGAAGTCGGTATTTCTATCCCGTTCCCGCAGCGTGTGGTGCATATCGTTAAGGAGTAGTTATATGAATCACTCTTTGAGCGAAAAGTTGTTTGCAGAAGCAAAGACGCTCATGCCGGGAGGCGTGAACAGTCCTGTGCGTGCGTTTAGCAATGTGGGGGCGACGCCTCCGTTTATCAAGCGTGCCAAGGGCAGCCACATTTACGATGTGGATGGCAACGATTACATTGATTACGTGGGCAGCTGGGGCCCGATGCTTTTGGGCCATGCGCACGATGCAGTGATTAAGGCTGTTGCCGATACAGCTCAGAATGGCCTCAGTTTTGGCGCTCCGTGCGGTTTGGAATCGGAACTTGCAAAGCTCGTGATGAGTCTTGTGCCGAGTGTCGAGATGATTCGCATGGTGAACAGCGGAACCGAAGCTACGATGAGTGCCATCCGTGCGGCTCGCGGTTTTACCGGTCGCGATAAGATTGTGAAGTTCGAAGGTTGCTATCATGGCCATAGCGATAGCTTGCTTATCAAGGCGGGCTCGGGCATGCTCACGACGGGCAAGCCGAGCAGCAAGGGTGTGCCTGCGGACTTGGCAAAGTACACGCTCACGCTCCAGTACAACGATGTGGCGGGCGTTAAGGAACTTTTCGACAAGATTGGTGACGAAATCGCAGGTGTGATAGTAGAACCGGTGGCTGGCAACATGGGCGTTGTCCCTGCGAAGCCGGAGTTCTTGCAGACGCTTTCTGAAGAAACTAAAAAGCATGGCGCTTTGCTCATTGTCGATGAAGTCATGACCGGTTTCCGTGTTGGCATTCATTGCGCACAAGGTCTCTATGGCATTAAGCCGGATCTCACGACTTTCGGAAAAATTATCGGCGGTGGCATGCCGGTGGGCGCTTATGGCGGCCGCTTGGACGTGATGCAACAGATTGCTCCGCTCGGAGGGATTTACCAGGCAGGCACGCTCTCGGGCAATCCTGTGGCGATGGCGGCAGGGCTTGCCACGATGCGTGAACTGCATACTCATCCGGAATACTATGTACACGCCGAAGCCATGACGAAACGCTTGATTACTGGGCTCAAGTCCGCTGCAACCGAAGCTGGCATTCCGCTTGCGACAAACCAAGTCGGTTCCATGGGCTGCATCTTCTTTACCGAAGGGCCGGTAACGTGTTTTGCCGACGTGCAAAAATCCGATTTGGAACTTTTCCGCAGGTACTTCCTCGGCATGCTCGACGAAGGATTCTACTTTGCGCCGAGCCAGTTCGAAGCAATTTTCGTGAGCGCAGCGCATACCGAAGATGAAATCAATCGCACGGTGGAGGCTGCAAAGCGCGTGTTCAAAAAATTGTAGCGGCGGCGCATCTCGTTAAGCGTTACCCTAGCGGTCCGCGCATCTCGTAAAACTTACGCATCTCGCAAAAAACGCACCCCGAAGGGTGCGTTTTTCATTATTTCTCGTCTGACGTTTCGCTTGCTGCGTTTTCCGCATTCGCTTCGTCCGGTGCCGTCACATTCTCGGCCGTATCCTTATCGCGGATGGTTGCGCGGCGAATCTTTCCGCTAATCGTCTTTGGCAGTTCCGTCACAAAGTCAATGATGCGCGGGCTCTTGTAGCTAGCTGCAATGTTCTTTGCAAAAAGCTGGATTTCCTTTGCAAGTTCCTTGGACGCTTCGTAACCCTTTTGCAAAACGACCGTTGCCTTGACCGCCTGGCCGCGAGACTTGTCTTCGACGCCCGTGACAGCGACTTCCAAGACGGCGGGGTGCTTGTGCAGCACTTCTTCCACTTCGAAGGGGCTGATGCGGTAGCCAGAACTCTTGATCAAGTCATCCGTGCGGCCCACAAACCAGAAGAATCCGTCCTTGTCGCAGTAGGCGGTATCGCCAGTGTGGTATACGCCGCCTTCAAAGACTTTCTCGGTGCGTTCCGCATCGCGATAGTAACCGCAGAACATGCCAAAAGGCTTGCCCTGGTCAATCTTGATGATAAGCTCACCGACTTCTTCGGCGGCACAGGGTTTACCTTCGGCATTGATGATTTCCATCTGGTAGCCTGGAGAGGGTTTGCCGATAGAACCCGGGTGCGGTTCGCTAAAGCCAAAGTTACCCGTGGTAAGCGTAAGCTCGGTCTGTCCGTAACCTTCTTGCATGCGGATGCCCGTCTGCTCATAGAACCTGTTGTAAATATCCAAGTTCAACGCTTCGCCTGCGGTGGTGCAGTATTGCAAACTCGAAAGATCGTACTTGCTGAGGCCATGCTGCAAAATGTAGCGGTACACTGTCGGCGGTGCGCAGAATGTCGTCACCTTGTATTCCGCCATCTTCTCGAGGAGCTTGCCCGGGATGAACGTGGTCATGTCGTAAGTGAATACGGCGCTTCCAGCAATCCACTGCCCGTAAATTTTGCCCCAGAGAGCCTTGGCCCAGCCTGTTTCGGCAACGGTCAAATGGCGACCTCCGTCCACAACGTGTTGCCAGTACTTGGCTGTTACAATGTGTCCGAGCGGGTACGTATAAGTGTGTGCCACCATCTTCGGGTTTGAACTCGTGCCACTTGTAAAGTACACAATCATGATGTCGTCATTATGCGTTGCGGCATCGCCAACGGGGCGTTCAAACGTCGATGGGAAAAGTTCATAGTCGTCGTAGAAGCTAATCCAGTTTTGGCGAGCTGTCTGGCCGACTGTCACGAGCTTTTCGACCGATTCGCACTTGGATTTTGCCTTGTCCACTTCCTTTTGCAAGGCGGGGTCGTCGTATGTTACGACCATCTTGATTTCGGCGGCGTTGAATCGGTATTCCAAATCCTCGGCGGCGAGCATGTTCGTTGCCGGGATCGCAATCGCGCCAATGCGGTGGAGCGCCAACAAGAAAAACCAGAATTCGTAGCGACGGCGCAAGATGAGCATCACGCGGTCGCCCTTCTGGATACCTTGTTCTACAAGGAAATTCGCCGTGCGCTGGGAGGCAAGCGACAAGTCCTTGAACGTGTAAATGTGGCTTTCATCGTTATCGTCACACCACACGAGGGCTTCACGCTTCGGCTCCGTCTTGGCATATTCGTCAACAACGTCATAAGCGAAGTTAAAATCGTTCGGAATCGTTATCTTGAAATTTTTATACAAATCTTCATAAGACTTGTAATCAATTTTAGATAGAAACTTATTTAAAATCATTTGTGCGAAGTCCTGAAATTACAAGTCCTTGTACATGATTTTTTCGCGCAAGGTCGAAATGTAGCGCACCATGTTCAAAATGCGTTTCTCGCCAATCGTTCTGAAGTCTTTATCGTGGAACACCAGACGGTGGACTCCACCCGGCAAGAGCATACGAAGGCAGGCGTAAGTCTGCGCGATACCGAGAATCGGGGTGGGCAAAATCGAGAAGCTAAGCGTTGCAGAATTCGTCTTCTTGATGTTGCCTTTGACCTTTTGGTAAATGCCGTGGAAATCTTCATAGTAGTCGAAAATTTCGAGAGCCTGTTCCTTGAGGTACTTGTTGCCAAACCAAATCGGCGGGATAAAGCCAGAGGGCTTGCCGTTGCCGTGAGCCTTCCACAGTGCGAGACTGCGCTTGAGGAGCGCTTGCGTGAAGCGTTCGTCGATGCCTGCAAATTCGGCTTCGTTGTTCGAAACGAGGAGCGCGAGCTTGCCTGCAATGCTACGGTTTAGCGAGAGGTCTGCGCGGTGGCGTGCACCGTGGAGCATGATCTCGTAGCCTTCCTTGACAAACTTGTCGAGCTCTTCGCGGAACTGTTCGGCTTCGGATTCCGGGGCCGCACCAAATGCGGGGATGACCGCAATGCTGATGGGGGAGCCTGCCGCTTCTGCAAGCTTTCTAATCTGGACGGAAGCCTTCTTGAAGTTGTTCACGCTAAAGCTGTGGTAGCAAAGGATGAACTTCTTCTTCTTTTGGAAGGTTGCTTCGGCCGCTTGGATGTCGGCGATATCTTTATTCTGTTCCATAAGCTACTCTTGTTCTTTAGATTTTGTGGAAACTTCTTCTTCTAACTTCTGCGAAATGAAGAGGTGGTAGAAAAAGAACAATACTGCGCTGCAGATGGTTGCTTTAACCCAGGATTTAAAAAGCCAATCAGACATAGCGGCTCCTTTGTTTAATCTTTAAACTTTTTGATGACGACGATACCGTTGTGACCGCCAAAGCCAAGCGAGGCCGACACGGCAACATCGATGTTCCCTTCAACGCCCTTGTGCGGAACGTAGTCGAGGTCGCAACCTTCGTCCGGGTTGTCGAGGTTGATGGTGGCGGGGTAGAACGAGTCGCGGATGGCAAGCGTGCTAATCATCGCTTCGATAACGCCTGCTGCACCGACGCAGTGGCCGGTCATGCTCTTGGTGCTAGAGACCTTGATCTTGTAGGCGTGTTCGCCGAGAGCAATTTTCAGCATCTGCGTTTCGGTGAGGTCGTTCAGGTGCGTCGAGGTGCCGTGGGCATTGTAGTAGTCCACATCCGTCGGGGCGATGCCCGCATCTTTCAATGCCTTGATCATTGCCTTTGCACAAGTTTCTCCACCCGGGCGCGGGCTTGTGATGTGGTAAGCGTCAGCAGAAGAACCGTAACCGGCGACTTCGGCGTAAATCTTTGCACCGCGGGCCTTGGCGTGTTCGAGTTCTTCGAGCACGAGGATGGCTCCGGCTTCACCCATGACGAAACCGCTGCGGTCCTTGTCGAACGGGCGGGATGCCTTTTCGGGGGCGTCGTTGAACTTGTCGGTGAGGGCGTGCATACCCGCAAAGCTCTTGATGGAGTAGTCCGTGATGGCGCTTTCGGAACCGCCGGCGAGGCAGACGTCAAGCCTGCCTGAGCGGACTGCATCAAGGGCAACGCCGATGGCGTCCGTGCCGGAGGCACAGGCGGTGCAGACTGTCCAGGCGGAGCCTGTGATACCAAGTGCGATGGAAACGTTGGCGCATGCTTCGTTTGCAATCAGTTCGGGCATGGCGAGCGGCGAGACGCGACGGCGACCACCTTCGAGGTACTTGCAGTAAGTTTCTTCGACAACGTCCATACCAGCAAGGCCGTTACCGGCAACAATGCCAGTGGTGTCTTCGGCGAGCATTTCGCGGCTGAGGCTAGCGTCCTTGACTGCTTCGTTAGCGGCGGCGACGAGGAACTGCGTGAAGCGGGCCATGCGGCGGGCTTCCTTCGGGTCGATTCCGTGTTCTTCGGGCTTAAAATCCTTGACTTCTGCCGCAATTTTCACCGGGCAGTTCGAGGCATCGAACAATGTAATCGGGCCGATGCCGCACTTGCCTTGCTTGATGGCGTTCCAAAGTTCGGGGGCGGACTTGCCTACGGGGGTCACCGCACCCATACCAGTAATAACAACTCTTCTTCTATTCATCATATGAAATTAAAATAGCTTTTTTGCGATAGTAACGGTAATTATATAGGGGTATAATAGGATATATTTGCTTTTTCTATATTTGCAAGCGTAAAAAACATTTTGAATGAGGTCTATGGCATGATCGTCTCTTGGATGACAACTAATAAGTGTAACTTGACGTGCAAACACTGCTATCAGGATGCTGGTGAAAACAAGTCAGCAGAACTCACGACATCAGAAGCGCTCAAGCTTATTGACGAGATTGCGAAGGCCGGATTCAAGATTATGATTTTCAGCGGTGGCGAACCGATGACGCGCCCGGATATCGTGGAACTTGTGGCTCATGCCCGCGAAAAGGGACTCCGCCCGGTTTTTGGCACGAACGGAACGCTCATCACGCATGATTTGGCGTTCAAGCTCAAGGAAGCGGGTGCTATGGCCATGGGTATAAGCGTTGATAGCATTGATCCCAAGCGTCATAACGATTTCCGTGGCCTTCCGAACGCCTTTGAACTCACGTTGATGGGTATCGAAAACTGCAAGGCGGCGGGCCTCCCGTTCCAAATCCATACGACTATCATGGACTGGAACCAGAACGAAATTTTTGACATCATGGACTGGGTCAAGGAAATCGGTGCCGTGAACCACCAGATTTTCTTTTTGATTCCGGTGGGTCGAGGCAAGGAAATCGAAGGCCATGCGCTGCGCGTTGCCGAATACGAAGGCCTCCTCCGCAAGATTATGGAAAAGAGCCGCACGCTCGGAATCCCGGTGAAGCCCACATGCGCTCCGCAGTTCCTCCGCATCGCAGACCAGCTCGACATCAAGACGCGTTACAGCCGTGGTTGCCTTGCGGGCCTTGACTACTGTATCGTAAGCCCGATCGGCAAGGTTCGCCCCTGCGCTTACATGATGGAAGAAGCGGGCGATGTTCACGATACGCCGTTCGACGAAATTTGGGCAAATGCCGAAATCTTCAAGCAGTTGCGTACAAAGGCGTACAAGGGCGCTTGCAGTAAGTGCAAGTTTAACGACCGCTGTGGTGGTTGCCGCGCCCGTGCCGCTTATTACCACGACGGCGACTACATGCAAGAAGACTCCTACTGCGCGTACGGAAGAGGGTTGTAGTTGGTATGAATAACGTAACCGACAACAACGCAAATCTCTCGTCTCTCGCCAAGGTTGGTGAGCCTGTCGAACCACGTCTTTCGTCTGACAATCCCGACGACGTTAAATTCATGCGTATGGCACTTCGCCAGGCGCAGATTGCTTTTGATATGAAGGAAATCCCTATCGGTTGCGTTATCGTGAAGGACGGAGTCGTGATAGGGAAGGGCTACAACCAGGTCGAACAGCTCAAGGACGCGACGGCTCATGCCGAAATTATCGCTATTGGCACGGCTGCAAGCACGCTTGACAATTGGCGCTTGGACGGCTGCACGCTTTATGTGACGCTTGAACCATGCCCTATGTGCGCAGGAGCCATTCTCAATAGCCGTGTTTCCCGCGTTGTTTACGGTTCTCCGGATTCCCGTTTCGGCGGCTGCGGCACAACGATTGATGTCATTACCGGCAATGCCCTCAAGCGCGCCGTAGAAGTCTCGGGGGGCGTTCTCGCCGACGAATGCCTTGGCCTTCTGAAAGGCTTTTTCCAGCAGATGCGCCTCGAAAAAGGCGATACTGGCGCAAAACCACCTACTCCGTAATATTTTTTACTTAAATTTAAGGCATGAATTTTACCAAGTTTAGCGCTATTTCTGCGCTCTCTATTGCTCTTTTTTGCCTTTGTTCCTGCGAACGGAACGAAATTCATCTTTCTTTTAACACGAAGACCGTTTCTCCGCAGACGTTCGTTCTTGAATCGACGCTGAATGCAAGCATCCCTGGCGATTCTATCAATGAACCCGAATCCATGCGCACGCATGTGAATGTCCGCAGTACGATGAGCCTCCTCATGTCGTATGACGATGGCTCGGGCCGCTTTGAAATGAAAATCGATTCCGTCGATTACACAAGCGACAAGCGCTCCGTCGATGAGTTCCGCAATATTGAAAAGTATCTATCCATTCAGAATTTCCAGTTCAAGCTCGATCACGATGGCATCATTACTGACCCGACTATCGAAAATGCGCTCGATATGCCTTCCGAAGATGACCTGAATCTCATTCCGCTCTTCCTCAAGGCTCAGCCGCTTCTCCCCGAAAAACCGGTCAAGCTCGGCGAAACGTGGGAACGCCAAATGCCAATCTTTGGCAAGGGCAATAGCTCCACGACCGTTTATAAAACTTTCACGCTGCAAGATGTTTTCCTCCAGGATGGCGTGCGCATGGCAAAAATCCACATGGGCGTGAAATACCTTGAACTCCCGGACACGACCTCGAATTTACAGTTGAAGAGCAGCGACTATGTCGTGGGCGATGGCATGGTTCTCTTTGATGTCACTCATGGAATTATATCATCTGCCGAAATGAATCTTGTGGCAGTTATTGATGTTCGTGACCTCGTCGCTGGCGATACGCTTCCGAGCATGAACGTCAATCAGAAAATCACACTGAGGAACGTCCAATGAGAAATTTAATCTGTTCCTCTCTCGTGGCTGTGGCGACTGTTGCTAGCGTGGCTTTCGCTTCGGGTATGCCGTTTCCGGTCGCCGAGAACAACAAGGTCTTTTTGCAAGAAAAGGATAGCCCTTACGTGCTCGAACAGAGCGTGGTTGTCGGTACTACGGATACGCTTTTCATTGAACCGGGCGTGACCGTCTTGATGGGCGAGTTTGCAAAACTTATGATCCAGGGCTCGGTTAAAATTGCGGGTACAAACGATAAACCTGTTGTTTTTAGCGGTGCTGATTCTGTGGCAAACTGGAATGGTTTCCACATCATGTCTAGCGCACAACCGTTTGAAATAAAGAACTTGACCGTTGAGAATGCGTTCCGCAATACGATTTTCCGTTCTAGCGGTACACTCGAAAATGTCAATTTTTTCAATAACTATTATGGCCTTTGGGTCGATGAAAGCCCCAATGTGACGCTTTCCCATTGCACGTTTGCTCACAACCGTTATGCCTTGTCCGTAAGGGCCGGTCGTGTCGTTTCGAATGGGACGAGTGTCTCCGAAAACGTCTATGGTCTTTATCTTGAGACGGATGGCAAGCTCGATGGCGATACGGACTTGATTCGCAACAATCAGGAATCCGATATCCGCAGTGAAGCCGCCGATTTGAAGACGAGTAAAAAGCGCGTCCGCCGCAATGTGTGGCACAACATCGAAGCGCGTTTCTAAGAGGTAGTCGTGGAAGAAGCTTTCCGTAGAGCCATACGTAAGATGACAGGGGCAAGCGTACGCTTGGCCGTGCGTCCGAATCGCTCGGCTATTGTCGCGACGCTTTCTCAGTCCATGATGGTCACGTGGTCGATTGCGCTCTTTGAACATCTCGATGCCATGCTCAACAATCCGGAAGCAAACGTCGGCAGTTCCGAGCTCATCTCGTACAGCGAATCCGCCTGGAAACTTTGCGAGTCGGGCTTCCCGCAGATTTTCAAGGATTGCGAAAAACTTTATAGCGAGTTCCGCGCGAAGTGGATCCAGCGATTCTCGACCGACGAAGTCTTGCGCCTTTTGCTTGAAGGCGGTGATTTCTTGGTCCATGACGAAGAAAAGGGCTGGGCACTCACGGTCAAGAACAACAAGCAGGACATCAACAACTTTTATTCGGCGACAATCCACTTGCTCGTAAGCGATGCAGAACCGTTGTTTGTGCGTATGCACGGCCGCGTGATGCAGTTGCAAGAGAAGCTCTGCAAGTACTGGCTTTCTGAAAGTGCGGTAGACCCGGTATCAAAGCTTTTGCCATGCCTCGAAGCCTCGCTGCGCGAAAAAGAAAATGCGATGGTGGTTTCGCTCCGTACGTCTTTGAACTCGCTTGCGAAAAAACGTTTTGCGGCGGCGTTTGCCTCTAAAGGTCCTGTACGTTACTATTCGTCCGCGATGTCCTGTGCCCGCAATGTGGGCCGTTATTGGAACCCGCATTACGCATACGAAAACTGCTTCCTTGCGTTTACGGATGATTTTTGTGATTACGCCCAGGGGCTTACGACTCAGGTTATCGAATGGTACCAGAGCAAGTGGTCTCTTTTCCTTCGCGGGTTCTCTCGCGGTCAGTTGAACTTGTTTGAAACAGTCGCTCCTTATCAAGCGCAGCATGTGTAGGTAAAAAATGAAAAATGCATTCAATACGATTCTTATTTTGACGGTGGTGGGTTTTGTAGCCCTTATCGCAGGCGCTCTTTATTTTGGCGCCCCGGCATTTGGCTGGATCATCATGATCGCCATCATGGTCGTTTTCTTGGTGGAGCAGTTTTCTGCCATCCGCAAGATGAAGCAGATTATCGCCGAAGACGAAGTTATCGATTCTTGCGAAAAAGGGAACGCTTATCCGGAACCGGGAACGGGCGTTGTCGCGAAGAGAATTGAACTTGCAAAGCGTCTGTTGCAAAAGAATATCCGCCTCGATTCTCCGATTGCTTTTGACGTGCTCTCGTCGGGTTCTTCGATTCCGCTCAACCGTAGCGTGGGTTCTACGGTCATCCTCCTTGGCCTTATGGGTACGTTCTTCGGCCTTATGCAGTCTGTGGCTACTGCTGGTGGTGCAATTGACAATTCTACGACACAAGGCACGCTCGATACGATTCAAGTGCTTTTCCAGAACATGAAGGGCATTTTCGGTACTAGCCTTTGTGGTTTGTTTGCCGCCTTGATTTTGAGCGCAAGCCGCACGGTGCTCAGCTCCAAGCGCGATGAATTCATGGCGCACCTCGATGCCTTTACGCTCGACATGCAGGATTCCGAGAGCGAAGAAGGCGTGATTGAAGAAGACAAGAACGAACTTGAACGCCTCTTTGAATCTGTTGAAAAGAATTTGTCTGTGATAGCATCTTCTGTGAAGGATGGCTTGGCTGGTGTTGTTTCGATGGTGGGCGAAGAACTCTCCGCTATGACTTCGAAACTCAACCAGGATGTGGTTGAATCTGTCCAGAAGGTTTCTACTGAAATGACCTCCTCTATTAAGGTTATGAATAGCTCACTTGAAGGTGCTGTTGCGAACGCATTCAGCCCGATCAACGAAAATATCGGTGCGCTCTCCAAGTCTGTTGAAGCTATCCCCTCGAAGCTCGACGATAAACTTAATGGTATTTCTGTCGCCTTGAATGCTAGCCTCGAAGGTCTTTCTTCAGGCGTTAAGTCTTCGCTTGATGGAGTTTCTGGCAATGTGGAATCGGCTCTTTCCAAGGTCGCCGTAGATGTCAAGGCTGGCCTTGATGGCGTTGCTTCCGATGTTAAAGCAGGGCTTCAGGATGTGGCTAAGGGCACGATGGATGTGGCCTACCTTACTAAGGATGCTATGGACGAAGCTTCTAAGAGCATCGGTGATTCCGTTGCTGAACAGGTCAAGCAGTCGGGCGAACAGTGGGCAGACTTTATGCAGCGCCTCGAAGACAAGACGAGCGCCAACGTGGATTCCCAGCGCGAAGGTCTCGAAATGCTCAAGAACGTCGCCTTGCAGGTTGCCGAAAAGGCCCAGGCGGGTTCTGCAGAACTCTCCCAGAACGTTTCCGAAAAGCTCGGCGCCCTTTCTTCCGACATTCTCGGCGCATTCCAGAAACTTTCCGAAACGTCAAGCGTGCTTCTCGAAGCTCAAAAGGCGCTCACCGAAAGCATCGACAATCGCGTGGTCAAGGAAAAAGAAGCTACGGACGCTCTTGGCGGAAACATCGTGGAAACCGCAGAACTTATGCGCGTGAACCAGTCCGAACTCAGCGCCAATCTCGAAATGCTGCGTAGCGGCCTTGAAACGATTCTTGAAAAGCTCTCTGGCGATACCGCAGAACACGAAGAAGAAGACAACTTTGTCGAACACCTCAACCAGTCTCTCGAAGCCTTCCACGAACGCGCAAGCGAAGTGCTCATGGAAAATGCGGTCAAGACTCAGGAAATCTTGCTTGAAGTGCTCGAACAGACACAGCGTTCTGCAATTCCCGCTCAACCTAAAGCTGAAGGTTAATCATGCGTCGCAATAGAGACGAAAATAGCAATCCATGGATGGCGTACACGGACTTGGGCGTTGCCCTCGTTTCGCTCTTTATCCTTGCGTTTGTGGCGATGGCGACCCTCAAGGAACAAAAAGCGGAAGACTTGACGCGTACTGAAGAAGAAGTGCTTAGCTGCCAGGAACAGATGCGTAAGATTGCGGCAGAACGCAATGCGCTTTTGTCCAAGAGCTTGCAGACTTCCATCGAAGCAGGCCTTATCGCGCTCGAAGATGGCAAAATCCAGATTCAGGCGAGTTTTCTTTTCCCGATTAACGGTGCAAACCTTACCAAGGAAGGCGAGGGCGTGATTCGCGGAATCAGCAAGGGTCTTTTGGAAGCGCTTGATTCTACAGACGTCATCATGGTGAGTGGCTTTACGGACGACATTCCGTTTAGTGGCTCGACATCCTATACGAACTGGAACCTTTCTACAGAACGCGCCGTAAACGTGGTCAAGATGCTCGTGAAAATGGGCTTCCCGCCCGATAGGCTCTTTGCCGCAGGCTTTGGCGAACACCGCCCGAAGTACCCCAACGATAGTGAAGAACATCGCCGCTTGAACCGTCGCGTGGAAATCGGTGTAACACCGCTCCAGTCCAACAAAACAGCTGAGGTGACGCCCTAATGGATGAGCTCACCGAAAAACTGTCCGAAATCAAGGCTAGCATTGATGCCATTCGCAAGACTGGCAAGCTTTCGCATTGGCGGATGGTTTATGCGGATACGCTTTACACGCGTGCCCAGGAATATGTGGCGGTGGACCGTTATCCCGAGGCTAAACTTGTGGCGCAAAAGCTGGACCGCTGGATTCAAGCCCATAAGCCCGCTCTCGAGACGAACAAGGGCGATGCGCGCCCGCCGATGATTTTCTGGAATGCAGACTTGCTGAACAACATTGTGAAGCGCATCCGTTCAACGCTCGATGCAAAGAAAATGCTCGTGCCGTCCACGGAACGCGATTCTATCAATCGCCGTTTGAACATTGTTGATGGCTGGATTCAGAAGGGCGAATTCCTTGTCGCGCACGATGAACTCTTGGCGCTTCGCAGTGCCTTGATTGCACGACTTCGCCGTAGTTACCGCGCCCGCATTGTTGCATCGTCTGCGTACAGTGGCGGATACGTTCAGCCGGCCGGTTCGACCGTGGGCCTTTACAACTCACTCCACACGCTTGAAGAAACATTCCACATCATTGGCGAACACGACCCGATTTGGATTGAAGACTTCCTTGAAATTTACAACGATTTGTTTAGAATCGTGGATCGATTAGTTCCTCAAGAGAAGAAATAAAAAGAATACCAAGGATAAATTCAAAGGGATTTAAAATTTCCTATGATTGGAGAGGCTCGCTTGTTGGGCTATTGCCACAGAAAATCGCTTTAATTATATTACTAGCATGGCGTTAAAGAGATTTCCCATCGGCGTGCAGGATTTCGCGAGAATTCGCGAAGACGATATGTATTATGTAGACAAGACAGACCTTGTCTACAAGTTGACCCATACGGACCTGTATTACTTTCTGTCCCGTCCGCGCCGTTTCGGAAAATCGCTGCTGGTGAGCACGCTGCAATACTATTTCGAGGGACGCAAGGACTTGTTTTCCGGTCTTGCGATGGAAAAGCTCGAGACTGAGTGGAAAAAGTACCCGGTTTTCAAGTTGAGTTTCGCCGGGAACAAGTTCATTACCGAAGAAGATCTGGCAGATACGCTTAACCTGAAGCTTGGCGAATGGGAGCGTCAATATGGACTTGAACCATCAGACAAGTCTGCTTGGGGCGTGCGTTTTGAGTTGCTTATCAAGGCTGCCCATGAATCCACGGGCATGCCCCCGGTCGTTCTTGTCGATGAATACGATGCCCCGCTGCTGGATTCCATGGAAAATCCGGAACTCCAGCTCACGCTCAAGAACGAGATGCGCAAGCTTTTCAGCCCGCTCAAGGATTTGGGCGGCATCCTCCGCTTCGTGTTCCTCACGGGCATCAGCAAGTTCAGCCAGCTCTCGATTTTCAGCGAACTCAACAATCTGAACGTCATCACCATGGATGACGAGTACGCGGCCATCTGCGGTATCACCAAGGAAGAAGTGCTGACTCAGATGCAGCCCGAGATTCAAGCGCTTGCGGACAAGAACGGCTTGACTTATGACGGTGCATGTGAGGCGCTAACGCGCCAGTATGACGGCTACCACTTCAGCAAGAATTCGCCAGACATATTCAACCCGTTCAGTTTGATAAACGCTTTGAGCAAACGCGAGCTTGCCAACTATTGGTTCGCGACGGGAACGCCGACGATTCTAACTAGGCTCATGCGCAAGTACAAGGTGGATCCGACTCCTTTCGATACCGGGTTTGAGGCGACTCTTGATATGTTTGACGCTCCGACGGAGACGGCGAAAAATCCCATCCCGATGCTTTACCAGAGCGGGTACTTGACGATAAAGGGTTTTGACGGATTCGCCTACACGATTGGGTTCCCGAACGAGGAAGTGCGTCTCGGCTTCTTGAAGGCCCTAATGCCTTATTACGCCATGGATGACGTTGTTGACAACGACATGTTCATGCTCCGTTTCACGAAGGCGCTGCGGGAAGGTAAAATTGATGATGCGATGACTCACATTCGTGCATTTATGAGTGGCATCCCGTACAATGCGGAACGCAAGGACGAAAACCACTACAAGACGGTGCTGTTCCTGATTTTCAAGCTGTGTACACCATACGTCGTGCGTACCGAAGAATGCAGTGCTGCCGGCCGCGCCGATGCCGTCGTGGAAACAGCCAATGCTGTTTACGTTTTCGAGTTTAAGCTGGACTCTTCTGCGACAGTGGATGACGCTCTCAGGCAAATCGACGATAAGGGTTACTTGATTCCATACTCGGCCACGACAGCCAAGGACGGCTCGCCGAAGAAGTTGTTCAAGATTGGTGTGACGTTTGACTTGGAAAAGCGTACCATCGGCGAATGGAAGATTGTAGAGGCATAACCTTCTGATTTATGATTGGAGAGGTATGCCAATCGAATTTACACAATACGCGCAACCTACGGGTAGTTCTGGCAATAGTTTGTTCAGACTCACGATGGCGTACGACGGGTCGGGTAGAAGAATATCCAAGACGCGCTGGGTCAAAAAGCTTGGATCGCAGGAATGGGAAAAGGAGCTCGTGTATGGCACCGAGGGCAACGCGACATCCGATCCGTTTAGGGTAAGTGCTCCGTTGGCTGCCTATGACTACCGCACATTCGGTGAGATGGTCGAGCTGACGCCACCGCCAACAGGAAAGGTCACGGAAAATTTCACTGGAAAAGAGCTGGATGACGAAATTGCGTTAAACTACTTCGGTGCGCGATATTTAGATCCGATGCTAGGAATGTGGATTAGTGTGGACGCTGCTAGACAATATGATAGTCCCTATACTTATGTTGGTAATAATCCTATTATAATGATGGATAATGATGGAAATATTGGAGGACTTGCTGGAAAAATTGCTCTTGGTGTTGGTGGTGGTATTCTTTTAGGACTTGGAATGGAATTTGGTTGGTCGCGTTACCAAGGAAGAAATTTTAATTACACCAAAGGAGATCTTGTAACTGTGCCGCATTGGGTGCTGTATTAGGTGCTACCTCTACTGGTGGAATAGCGCTTACCTTAACCACAATAGGTGCTATTAAGACGGGGATGGTTTTTACAGGGGGACTTTTTAAAAAGTATGCTGTGGGAACTGTTTCTAGAATTGTGAAGTCGCTCGTTGTTGAACCTAAAGTAAAAGAAATTTCCGATACAATGAATGAAACGCTTATTGGAGAAGAACACTTGGACTATGTTGAGGATGCTTTTAATCAGAGGATGAATGATATTGGAAACGCGTTTAATCAAGGTTTTAATGAAATTGACAATACAATTAATCTGTGTATAAATAATGGCATTGAGGATAATATAAGGAACTCTATAAATCAATAAAAATTTAAGGACGATTAGTGTGCAGTAGGTTAAGAAAAGTGGCTGGTGTTTAAATCGTTTGCAACTTTGTAATTACCATCCTGCATTGTTTTTAGTGAACATAAACAATTTGAATTTTGAAATAGCAGGGTATTTTGTATGGAGTATTTGTCTATTTTTTTTCTCGGTATTTTTTCAGTTATATTGACAATTCGTTATAAACGTTTTTGTTTGGGTGATTTTATTGAAATTCGATGGAATCATCAGCCGATGTTGTTTATTGCTATTGTTGGCTTATTTTGTTTGTGTGCTATTGTTTGTTTATTCAATGTTTTAGCAATGTTTAATCGTGCTGTTTTGTCAGATGAATGTTTGAAAATACTAAATACTATTGCTAGTTTTTCATTCTGTTTTGTTTTTTTAGCTATATTTATAATGGTAAAAAAAAAAACAATAAAGAAAAAGATTTATACTTGGGAAGAAAGTCCCTTCATTAGAAGCTTGTTTGTTGTTGCTGCTTTTTTGCTTTCATTTTCTTTTTTGAAAGATTTATTAGCCTTATTTTTTTGAATAGAAGTGATAATTGGAATACGAAATTTTCAGTAATGAATCTTCACGAATCTAGAAGTTAAGGAAGGACTACTATATTTAATAAATGGTCGCACTTGGCGGCTTTTTCCGTACGATTTAGATTAGGATGCATATAATCCGAAAGTCTCAATTGACATCACTTAGTCCTTTTTATATATTCAAAGCATGGGACTTTACGTCAATCCAAACAATATAAACTTCCAAGAGGCGCTGGATTCTCCCATTTACGTGGACAAGTCCATGCTTATCGCCGAAATCAACCGCCTTGTGCGCACAACGAAAAAATTCGTGTGCGTTTCCCGTTCGCGCCGTTTCGGGAAGACCATGGCGGGCAACATGCTCTGTGCCTACTTCAGCAAGGGTTGTGACAGCCACGAGCAGTTCGCAAATTTGAAGATTGCGAAAGATCCCAGCTTCGAGAAATACCTGAACAAACTGAATGTCATCAAGTTGGATGTAAATGCGTTCTATTCGAACCTGTCAAAGAAAGAACAGGAAGAGAAGGTTGACCGCAAAACAAGGGACATAACGCCGATTTTCAACGGTGCCGTTGTAAAGGAACTGATTCCGGCGTTTCCCGATTGCGAAATAACCGAAGACGATAGTATTGCTGATGCTCTTCTCAAAATATACGCCAAGACAGGCGAACAGTTTGTAGTCATTTTGGATGAATATGACGTGCTTATTCGCGAGCGTGTTTCGGAACAGGTTTTCAAATCTTACTTGAATTTCTTGAATGCCATGTTCAAAAACGATAACCTTGCGCCTGCCATTGCGCTCGCCTACCTCACAGGTATTCTACCCGTCGTCCGCGATAAAGTGCAGTCGAAGCTGAACATTTTCCGCGAATACACCATGGCGGGTGCAAGCCGACTATCCGAATTTGTCGGATTCACTGCGGAAGAGGTGCAAGCACTCTGTCAGGAAAGCGGGCTAGATTTTGAAGAATGTAAGCGTTGGTACAACGGCTACAATCTGAACGGTATCGAAATCTATAGCCCGAATTCCATCGTGGAAGCCATCGATAATGGCCGGATAAAGAGCTACTGGACTCAGACCGGGTCTTACGAAGCCCTCAAGAATTACATCCTGATGGATTTCGAGGGTATTTTGCAGGACGTGAAGGTGATGATTGGTGGTGGGCGTGTGAGCGTGAAGGTGTCTAGCTACCTGAACACCATGACGGACTTTCACAGCAAGCACGATGTGTTCACCTACCTGATTCACTTGGGTTACCTGGCATATGACGAGGATACTGAAGAATGCTACATCCCCAACCGCGAGGTGCGAGAGCAGTGGATACTTTCCGTAGAACTATCCCCCGATTACAAGGGTCTGATGGAGTTGGTGAATGCTAGCAAGGAGCTTGTGGAGTCCACCATCGAATGCGATGCGTCCGCAGTTGCCGAAGCTCTGAACAAGTCTCATGAACAGATTTGCAACAACTTAAACTATAACAACGAAGGGACTTTCCAATCGGTAATCTGCCTTGCATATTTCTATGCAAACCTGAAATACACAATTGTAAAAGAAATGCCCGCTGGGAAAGGCGTGGCTGACGTGGTGATGATTCCGTATGTGCCGAATACGCCTGCGTTGATTATCGAACTGAAACGGAATGCTTGTGAGAAGACCGCTCTCACGCAAATTCATCAAAAGAATTACGGAAATGCCCTTGAAAAATACTCTGGCGACTTGCTGTTCGTTGGAGTGAATTACGACGAAAAGACCAAGGAACACCGCTGCATCATTGAGAAGTTCGTGAAGTGAATCCAATTGACATAAACGGTGACAAATCCTGAATGCCAATCGAATTTGTACAGGAACCTACGGGCGGTACCCGTGAAAAGGTCAACGTCGTCGTGAACATGCCCGAAGGCCTCGGCCGCTACAAGGTCGCGGACGCATCGCAGCCCGCCGACGATAACGTGTTCAGGACGTTCGAATGGTACTTGAAGAACCATCTCGGCTCCACGATGCTCGTCTATGGCACCGTAGCTTCCACCGGGGAAGTTGCTGTTATCGCCATTAAGAATGATCGTGTTGTTCTTAAAGACGATATCAGCAAATTTGAACTTAAAAAATAGACTTTAAGACAAAAAGTAATGTATATTATTCACAACTAAACTTTATAAGAAATAGTTATGAATACCGTCCTCAATCTCAAAAATACAGTTCTTTTGGCTGCTGCGGCCTCCTTCTTTAGTATAGTCGGCTGTTCCTCTGAAGAAAACATTGTCTTTTCTAATGAAAATAGTCCAGTCTTTAGAGACGGAAAGATTATTGACCCACGAGATAATAATTCATACGGTGTGGCTTTGATTGGCGACCTGTATTGGATGACTGAAAATCTCCGTTATGCGGATTCTGTGAGTACCAAAAATCTTGCCGGAAACACATGGTGCCATGAGGATGATGTTAAATGCGAAAAATATGGGCGGCTTTATTCCTGGACGGCTGCTTTAGATTTTGAGAAAAAGTTTAATTCGACAAGCTTAGGCTATGTTTCATCAACGAAGGGAATTTGCCCCAATGGTTGGAGAATTCCGTCGGGGAACGATTGGCTTTCTTTAATTAATTATGTAGAAACTAATAATGGCGGTGAAGGCTCTGGCACAAGTTTAAAATCAACGGAAACATGGAGTGCTTCTGACGAAGTCCGTAAGCCAACGAATCGTTTTGGCTTCGGTGCTAAAGCATCTGGTCGTCGTAACAATGATGGCGAAACCTTTATGAGTACGGGCAGAATCGCTTTCTTCTGGTCCTCAAATGAACATGATAATGGTACTGCTGAAGGTTGGCAACTCCGTCATGATGTCGATGTGATTCAGTTGGGTAATTTCTATAAAGACCATGGCTTGGCGGTACGTTGTGTTGCCGATAAGAATTCTGCAAATATTGTGAGGGGAAAGGATGTTTTGGATTCTTCATATCTAGAGAAAATTCCTCAAGATTATGGCACCTTGAAAATAGGGGATCAATCTTATAGGACTATTGAAGTTGATGGTGTTACCTGGATGGCGGATAACATAAATGTCAATGATGATGGGAGTAGTTGCTATAACGACGATAAGGATTACTGCAAAGAGTATGGCCGTCTTTATTCTTATGAAGCTGCATTAAAAATATGCCCGGATGGGTGGCAACTGCCTACAAGAACGCAGTATTCTTCGTTGAAGTTGTATGCTAAGACTAATGCCGCTTTGCGCTCTACCTCGGGCTGGTCAAATAATGCATCAAAGGGCCTTAATTTTTGGGGCTTTGATGCGAAACCTGCAGGCGGAATGGAAGGAACAGATTTCTTTGATTTAAAGGCTAGTGCTTATTTTTGGGTGAATGAAATTCTTTCGGATGAATCTAAAGCATCGACGTTCTGGATTAACTATTACGATCTGGAGCCTTCGTTCATGTCTTATGACAAAAAGAATAAATACTCTGTCCGTTGCGTAAAGAAATAACAATAGAGATTTGAGCTTAGCAAAAATGCCGCGCACTTGAGTTGCGCGGCATTTTCACTTTGCAATGTCATGCCCGCCACTGAGCGGGTATCTCCATCTCAATTCAGTTACTTCTTGAGTTTCTTGAGGAGTGCGGCGGCCTTCGTGAACTGCTGCTTCACGGACTTCGGGCCCGTACCGCCTTCGATGTTGCGCTTGCTGATACTGTATTCGAACGTAAGCGTTTTTTTCATCTTGGCGACGTCCGGGACGCCTGCGGCGGCCCAAGCCTCGTCAGAAAGTTCCGTGAACTGCTTACCTTGGCGTGCGGCATCGCCGACGAGGCTTCCCACGACGTGGTGGGCGTCGCGGAACGGAACGCCAGCTTCTACGAGCAAGTCGGCGAGGTCTGTAGCGAGGAGCGCCGGGAGCATCTTGGCGTGCATTGTCTCGAAGTTGAAACGAGCCGTTTCCAAAGCTTCCTTCATCACGCGGAGAATCACTTTCACGTTGTGGACGCTATCGAAGACCGGTTCCTTGTCTTCTTGCAGGTCGCGGCTGTAGCTGAGCGGAGCGCCTTTCACGAGCGTGTAAAGTGCGGTGAAGTTCCCGAGCATGCGACCAGACTTACCGCGGATGAGTTCCATGGAGTCCGGATTCTTCTTCTGCGGCATCATCGAAGAACCGCTGGAAAATGCATCGTGCAACGTGAGGAATCCAAATTCGCAAGAGCTCCAGTTTACAAAGTCTTCGGCGTAGCGGCTCATCGTGTTCGCGATAATCGCAAGGTCGGCTTCGAATTCGAGCATCATGTCGCGATGGCTCACTGCGTCAATGCTGTTCGGGCTCACGTCCTTGAATCCGAGAGCTTCTGCAACGAGTGCGCGGTGGTACGGGAATGCAGAACCAGCCATGGCGCCACTGCCAAGCGGAAGCTGGCTGTGCAATTCGAGGAAGTTGTCAAGGCGCTTCACGTCACGGCTCACGGCAAAGAACATGCTCATGAGGTAATGGCTAAAGTAAATCGGCTGTGCCTGCTGCAAGTGCGTGTAGCCCGGCATCATCTTGCCGAAGTACTTCTTGGAAAGGTCCAAAACCGTTTCCATAAGTTCTACTTCAAGGGCGCGGATTTCTGCAGCGCGGTGACGCATGTAAAGCTTGAAGTCCGTGCAGACCTGGTCATTGCGGCTACGGCCGGTGTGAATCTTTTTGCCGAGAGCGCCGATGCGTTCGGTGAGCACGCGTTCCACGGCCATGTGGATGTCTTCGTCGCTATCGCACCAGAGATTTTTGCCGGCGTGGTAGTCGTCGAGGATGCTCTTTAATCCATCGCAAATTTTCTTGTAGTCGGCCTTGGAAAGTACACCCGATTCCACGAGTCCCTTGCCATGTCCGATGCTCCCTTCGATATCTTCTTCGATGAGTTCTGCATCAAACTGCAAGCTGAAACTTAAATCGACCATGCTCTGAGCCATGCCACTAGCAAAGCGGCCCGTCCACATGTTAGTTTGGGTATCTTTCTTCTTAGCCATTGTAAACCTCAAATAAAAAAGCCGTGAAATCGGCTGTGATTTCTCGGCTAAAGATAAAAATTTTTACGTGACAAGCGGAACTTATCCAAGAAACTAATGTCGTTAGTTCCAAGGGCTTTCATCCCAAGTGCTTCTGGGTGCTGGTGATTGTTTTTCTTCTGGAACTGTTTTTTTTACGCCTTTTCGTTTCTTTGCATTTGCTATTATGCATGTTTTCAAGTTATCCGTATGCCTGTTGTCCAAGGCGTAGCAAAGGGTTTCAACTTCCTGATTGCGAGTGAACTTGGTTCGTGCCACCTGAATGCCATCAATAAAGAACTGAAAATATCCGTGCTTCATACCTCGGCTGCAGCGACCTGTGACGGTAACCGGTTGGTTGAATTCATCGATAAAGTACCAAGAGGCGTGTTCTATATGTAATCCAGTACAATCATAAGGTATTTGCTGGTCTGCCTTTGTCTGGTATTTTTGGTAAGAGGAGCATGAACAAAGGGTTAGTGCTAAAGTGCAGAATGCAATGAATTTAGTCAATGTCAACCTCACAAAAAAAGCCGAGAATTAATCTCGGCTTCAAATATAGCTTTTTTTAGTCCCAGACGCTTTTCTGAACGGCTGTTGGCTCATCATTTGTTTCAATGTAGGGCGCATCATCGATGGGTTCCGTTTTCGGTTCTACCGGCGTTGGTTTCTTCACTTTCTTCGTGACTTTGTATGGACGATCCCAAACGCTTATGCCGCTGTTCTCGTTGTTATTGTTCGTGGAATACCTCATCATGTAGTTATCAATCGGTATTTCAATTTCATCAGGGTATGCTTGGTAAAGCCACAAGGACAAAGTGTATGTAAACGGAGCGAATAAAATAGACATAAAGGACATACTACGATGGACTTCTATAGATCCGACTCTTTGCCCGTCCAAGTATGCTTCAAGTTGTCCGCCAGCTCTTGTTCCGCGAGTCTGGAATGTACAGTCTTCATCATCGCCCATTCTACAAACCGGTTTCCCATCAAGGTAAATATCGTAAGGCCTTGATGCGTACTGGCTAGCTATGACTTTAGTGCGCCCGGCAAAGCATCCGGTCAGGTTTACAGACACGGCTGCAAGCAGTAGAATAGAAACAATTCTTGCTTTCATAGTTAGAATCCGATAGCAAGCCCCAGACCGAACTTGAAGCCGTTCATATAGTGCTTCTTTTCAATAAGGGTGACGGTATTCCCTGCAGTGTCTTTTTGTTCCTTGATAAAGGAGGATTCAAAGAAGTCAAAGAAATACTGGGCCTGGGCTATAAACATGACTCGGCTTGCTCGGTTAAACAAAACGCCGCCACCGATCTGCATTGAAAGACCGTTTGATTTGTAATCTTTACTGCTATGATAATGTTTGTTATTGTCGTAGAAGCTGTTGTAGCGAGTCGTACGCCAACTGTAAGATAAGCCGCCACCGGCGTATGGGGTGATATTTGATGTGGTAAATGGATAGAATGCAGAGAGCGTCAGGTCAATAAGTGTATGCTTGTCGCTGTCTTCGCCGAGATTCGTCATTGTCCAATCAAAACCGAAAAGGAGATCTCTAGCATCGTACAAAACGAAGAGGCCAAGTCCTGCGTCAACTTTTGCATCAGACGGGTTGAGCGGGAGGGATCCAACAATCTTTCCGCCCCAGTAAGAGGTCACGCCTTTCTTTTTCGGATTCTTGGTTTCTTGTTCTGTGACCGTGTAAATGTCGTCATCGTTAGTTGCTTTACGCTTGGTGCCGATGTTTTTGGCAACGCGCTGGATAATCGGATCGAAATCATCGGGGTTCTTTGCCTTGAGGCGGTCGCTCCAAACCGGGGCTTCGTTATTGATATCATAGAGCTTGAAAGCTGTGATGACGTTTTCGCCCAGACGGGTAAATTCAGCCATGATATACTTGGTACAGTTCTTTTCGATGGCTTTCTTGTTAGCGGATTCGCGGTCACCGATTTTTACGGAATCTTCTTCGGCGTAATTGACCAAGACATAGCGGCCGTTGTCATCGATATAGGCGTTCATGAGCTTTTCGGCTGCGATGCCGAAATCTTCATTCAAGCCCACCATGCTGAATGGTGCTAAATAAACGCGTTCAGTTGCATAAATAGATGCCGCAAGGGCGAGCGATGAAAGTAAAATTTTTTTGAAGCAGCTCATATTGGAATCTCCTTTTAAAGATTAATCTAGAAATAAATATTCCAAAAGAAAACGATTTTTTGGCAGAAGTGAGAATTTTTAGGACGAATTGCGCAAAATTTATCCTATTTTGCCTATTTAGGTCGATAAAAAACATTAATTCAGCAATTCTTTTTCGAGAATTTCCTTCATTTTGTGTGTCAACTTGGTGGCACTTTTAGTGATTGGTATATTCTCGTATTCTTTTATAGAGATTGTTGGGAGTACTTTTAAATTGTATAAATAGCGTTCTGTTGGATGAAATTGCAATAATTTATCGTGTTTTCTAAGCCCGATTTTTTCATTGCCGCCAAAGAAAATGGGGATGACATCGTTTTGCGCATAAAGAGCAAAACGGGCAGCTCCTTTCTTGAATTCCCACGGCTCTCCGGGCTTGCTGCGGGTCCCTTCGGGGAATATGATAAGGTTATTCCCTTCGCTCATAGAAGCTTTTGCCATTTCGAGCTGTTCTTCAAACGGGATGTTGTTTGGAATGTACAAATTCTTGATAATAAGCGAAATGAACTTGTTTTGGATGAGTTCACCTTTTACAATGCAATTGGCGTTGGGGATAAGTGAAAACAGAATGACAACGTCAAACAGTGAAGGGTGGTTGGCGATGACAACTTTGGAACGGAGATTGTTGAGTGATTCTTTGTTTTTGACAGTGAGGCGGATGCCTCCAAGAATTTCTGCGATTTTGACGAAAATTTTAAAATACTGGTGGTTGAACTTGCGTGCAATCTTTTTGAATTTCGTGTCGGAAAATCCAGCGATGCAGTGCATGAGGGGAAATAGAATTGCCGCTAGAATCATGCTGCATACGCCGAAAAAAACAAAGCAGAAAAGCTTTACAAAAACGCGACGGATGTAGCGGATCTTTGTCATTTGTTAAGCCCTTTGCATGTCGATGGCGCAGAGGAACGCTATGGCCTGTTCTGCTGCTGTGTCGAAGTTGTTGCGCAACATCTTGAGCTGTACAAGCTGGTTTGCAATATCGACATTTTTTAAAGTTGGGTCCGCTTTGGATACATCCTTTGTGAGGCGGAGGGCTATGGCGCAGACGGCGTTTGGGTAAGGGACGCCTGCGACGGGAGCGTATGTCTCGGGGATGAGTTCGTCTGCGAAAATGAACGTGCGCGAGTCTGCGCTTTCACTTTCGAGGGCGGCAATGCAATCCGTGAGGCCTGTGGTAAAAGCATCTTTTCCGGAGAATACGGCGGAATAGCCTGCGGTGTTTGTTTCGAGAATCGACGCGTTTGCAATGGAGGCGTTAAAAACGGAAAGACTAAAATGCGCGGGCGAGACCATGCCTGTGTCGAGAAGCGTCTGCGAAATTTTCAGTTGCTGGCTGATTTCTCCGAACTGCGATGCGAATGTCACTTTGCAGGGCGGGAGCTTGTTGCCTTCGTTGTCGCGAGAAACTTGATCGCTTACGAGAACCACCATGCGCGAAATATAGCTGAGGCGGCGACGAGTCAGCATGGGTACGAACGAAACGTCCGGCTTGGGGCGCGCTTCTGTCGGCACAAAGCTTGCCATTTTTTCGATGAAAATTTTTTGCATGTTTTACGTTTGCATTACTTTTTGCGGAAACGGAGGAGAGAATAGGCGTTCGGGCCCACGCCGTGGTGTGCTTCCTTGAGTTCAAAACCCGCAATTTCAATGGCTTTCTTGAGTTCTTCGTAGCGGTACATTTTGCTGTTGCCGTTCGCGATGCAGGTAAAGTAAAGCGAGGTGGCCTGGAGCGAATAGGCTGCCGCTTCAAAACGCTGCTTGTCCCAAAGTGGCTCGAGAACGTAGACGTCTGTTTCTGGAGTTGCCGCCTTGTGGATCTTTGTCAAGATTTTTGTGATTTGCTTGAGCGAAAAGCAATCTAGAAATTGGCTCATCCAGACGGCATTTGCGCCTTGCGGGAATTCGGTTGTGTCGTCGAGAACGTTACAGGCGATGGTGTCAATGCGGTCTTTGAAGCCTGCTTGTGCGGCGTTCTTTTCGGCGACTGCGGTTTGCCCCGGGAGGTCGATGATGGAAACTTGCACATCCGTGTTGTATTTGCAGCAGGCGATGGCCCATTTGGCTGTGTTTCCGCCTATGTCAAAAAGTCTTGGCGTCTTCAGTTCGGCAAGTTTTTCGAATACAATCGGGAGTGCTTCGGGGAATGCCAAGTCGGAGTAGAAATGGTCAAATCCGAACCAGCTTTTTTTCTGCTGGTCGGTAAGCTGGGAGAGCCCTTCGTAGACGGTTTTCCACGGACCTAAGTTGGGGAGGCCTGCCGGTTTCCCTTCGCGGATGGACTGCTCGAGATTTTCGGCCCCGCGGTAGCAGATGTCCTGCGAAAAGTCCATGTTCACTTGCGTCATTTCGTCGTTTAAGAGGAAAAATCCGATTTTCCCGAGCGTGAGGCGCAAGTCATCTTCGCTAGAATCCTTGTGGAGCTTGATTGCCCCCATGCCAAGCCCCATCTCCACAAGAACGCCCACGCCGTAAAGCGAAATATCCAGTTTTTGTGCGAGTTCAGAAATGATAATGCCCTTTTTGCGGGATTTACTGATTTCTTCTAAAATGCCCATGTCTCTGAGAGCGCGGGCCGCCTGGAAACTGAGTGGGGCGAATGCGATTTTTTGAGCTTCGAACTTTGCGTTTACAGCGTCGATGGAATCGTTTTTGTAAAAATCGAACATGTTTTCTCTATAGTGAATTTCTCTATTGCGAAATTAAAAAAAGGTTCCATTAATATAAAATTATTTTTCTATATTGCGTGTTCAAGAAATGTAAACCTTGACTGAGGTCGCCGAATATATGTCTGATTTGAATACCCGTATTAAGGAAGTCATGATTGAGTCCTTGGAACTGGAAGATATTACCCCTGCCGATATTGTGGATTCGGCCCCGATTTTTGGTAAGAATGCCGCTGGTGAAGGACTTGGTCTGGATTCGATTGACGCTTTGGAACTGGGTATTGCCATCAAGGAAAATTTCGGTGTCTCTTTTTCGACGGTCAAGGAAGAGACTAAGCAGCATTTTGCATCGGTAAATGCCCTTGCCGCCTATATTTCTGCAAATTCTAAGGGTTAATCCATGGATAAGCAGGTCATTTTCGAAAAGATTAAGGCAGCCCTTATTGAAGATTTCGACTTGGAAGAAAATCGAATCGTTCCTGAGGCTCGCCTTTACGAAGACTTGGAATTGGATAGCATTGATGCTGTAGATTTGATTGTCAAGCTCAAGTCTTTTTTGCCGAGAAACATCGATCCGGAAGCATTCAAAAAAATGCGTACTCTAGAGAACGTGGTCGATGGTATCTATAATCTTGTTCAAAATTCGGAATCTAAGTAATGAAACGAGTTGCGGGAAAGATTTTCTTTACCGCGATTTCTGTTTTGTATCCGGTACTTGTCTATTGCGGAATTAGGTACTGGGGACTTTCTCCTCGGCGCATGAGCTTGATGCTTATGGCGCTTGGCTTTTACCAGTTCTTGAATTTTACGCGTAGCAAGTCGAAGGTGGACCGTGGGCGCACCGGTGTTTTCGTTGCTTTGATTTTGCTGTGTGCATTTGTCGCATTTTTTGCAAATAACATTTTATTTGTCAAGTTTTATCCGGTGCTTGTGAACTTGAGCTTGCTTGCGTTTTTTGGCTTTACATTGTGGCGACCGCCGAGTTTTGCGTTCCGTATGGCATGCCTTGGCGACAAGAATTTGATGGTTTCTCCGTCGTTTAATGCGGTGGAGCGTTATTGCAATAAGGTGACTTTTGCATGGTGCATCTTTTTTATTGTGAACGGAACTGTTGCCGCTTTTACAGTTTTTGTGGGTTCCGATAAGATTTGGTCGTTGTACAATGGACTTATTTCTTACATTTTAATTGGTTTATTTTTTATAGTGGAATATTTGGTTCGAAAAAGGGTTCATGGAAAAATGCAATCTTATGTTCCTGTTTGTGACTTGGAGCTTAACTCCCGCCCGGATGGAGCGCTAGTAAGTTTTGGAAAGAATGACTCTGAGCGCAAGACTTGGGGTGATTTTGTGAGTGATGTTTCCAAGGTGCGTTATTACTTGGAAGCTCGTGAGAATGTGCCGTGGATTTTGCATTGCGAAGATTCGTATTACTTTACGGTGTCTTTGCTCTCGATGCTCCAGAGCGGGCGCAAGGCGCTTGTGACTGCGAATCGTCAAGAAGCTTTTATCAAGGAAATCAAGAAGCCGGAGTATGGGTTCTTGACGGATGAACCGTTTGCTGGTGGTGTTGCTGGCGCGAACGAAATGCCGGCGACTTTGATCCAGGATGTGCTTGCTAGTGAAAATGCGCTCCGCTTGGATGGTGACAATAATTGCGAAGTCAAGTTCGGCAAGTTTGACAAGTCCAAGGCCGAAATGATAATGTACACGTCGGGCACGACGGGTGAACCGAAGGCTGTGTACAAGCGATTTTTGCAATTTGAAAATGAGCTTTTCGAGCTTGTGAAAGTTTTTGGGAATGACTGGGTGAATCGCAAGGTTTATAGCACGGTCAACCATCACCATATTTACGGTTTGTTGTTTACGGCGCTTTTACCGATTGCAACCGGGCTCCCGTTCCGCAGGCACCGTATTGATTTCCCGACAGAACTTTCAAATATTGCAGGGGATGCCGCGGTAATTGCTTCGAGCCCTGCGTTCTTGAAACGTTTATCTGCAGAATCGGATAAGCCGATTGACTTTAAATGTACTCCGATTATTTATTCATCCGGAGGTCCGCTCCCTGAAGAGGTGGCGCGCAAGGCTTGTGAACTGACGGGATTTTGGACAATGGAAATTTACGGCAGTACAGAAACTGGTGGCATTGCATATAGGCAATCCAAGAATGGTCCAGTGTGGAAACCGTTTGAAGTTTGTAAGATGAGCGTTGCCGAAAATGGTTGCTTGAATATAAAGTCAAGTTATATTTTGGAAGCAGAAGGCTTTACGACGGGCGATTTGGTGGACCTTTATGAAGATGGTCGATTCTTGCTCAAGGGTCGTTCTGATTCGATTGTGAAGATTGAAGAAAAACGCATTTCGCTCCCGGAAGTGGAAATGCGATTGAAGCAGACGGGCTTGGTACAAGATGTGCGCGTGGTGCCGATGGTGGGTAAACGCCAGTATTTGGCGGCGGCGATTGTTTTAAACGAGGCTGGACGTACAAAGTTTGCAGGTTTGCCGAAACTTGCTATCAATAATTATTTCCACGATTACTTGCTTAAGTTTATCGAAAATACGGTTTCACCGAAGAAGTGGCGTTATCTCGAAGAACTTCCGCAGAATACGGAAGGCAAGATTCGCATGCGCGATATCCAGGCTCTGTTTGGTCTTGCTGAAAGTCCGAATTTCAAGATTCTCAAGTTCCGCCGTGAACCGGGCGCTTTGACCGCGAAGCTTTTGTTCCCGGCAACGAGCGATTATTACGATGGGCATTTCCCGGAATTTAAGTTGTTGCCTGCGGTGGTGCAAGTGGATATGGTGTTGCGCTTGGCTCGGAATTTCTTGGATGTGCCAAAAGAACTTTCCAAGATGAACCGTACGCGTTTTGCGAACCCGATTTTGCCAGACGTACCCGTAGTAGTGAAAATTACATACAACGTGGATGCGGGTAAAGTAACGTTTGCGTACACAAGTGAAGATGGTGAAACTTCGTATTCTAATGGTTCGTTGGTGATGAATACTTCAGCAGATGATGTTGCCGAGGGCGAAAATCGTGGATAATGCGGTGAAAGTTTGCGCCATTGTGCCTGTTTATCGCCACGAAAAAGCATCGCGCCATGTCGTGAAATCGCTTGTCGATTTGGACATTCCTGTGATTCTCATTGACGATGGAAATGCTCCTGAAGGTCATGAAATTCTAGCACAGATTGCAAAAGAATTTGCGAATGTCGAACTTGTGACGCATAAATGCAATCTCGGCAAAGGCGCTGCGATGCGTTCCGGCATGGATGCTGCTATTGTGGCGGGATTCACGCATGCTTTGCAAGTAGATGCCGATGGCCAACACGATATGAAGGCGATTCCGTTTTTTATAAACGAGACGAAGGAACATCCTGAAGACTTGATTTGCGGTTACCCGGAATACGATGAATCTGTACCCAAGGCTCGTGAACAGGGTCGTAAGATTACGAATTTCTGGGTGGCGATTGAAACGCTTTCGCTCAAAATTCCTGATGCCATGTGCGGTTTCCGTGTGTATCCGCTTAAGACGTCTTGGCCGGTGATGAAACGTTTGCACAACAATCGTATGGGTTTCGATATCGAAATTATTGTTAGGCTTGCGTGGGCAGGCGTGCCGATGCGCTTTTTCCCGGTGAAGGTAAATTACCCGAAAGATGGCGTTTCGAACTTTAGAATGTTCCATGACAACGTTGTGATTTCGATGACGCATACGATGCTTTGCTTTGGCATGTTTTTTAGGCTCCCTTTGATTTTGTCTCGTCGCTTGTTTAAAAAGAAAAAGTTATGAGCAAGCATTGGTCCGAAATTGAAGAAGTGGGCGGAAGTGTTTGGCATTTCCGTTTTATGCTTTGGGTCGTGTGCCATTTGCCGCTTTTTCTTGTTGAATTCTGTACGGCTGTAATATGCTTCTTTTTCTGGATTGGTGCAGCTCCTGTTCGGGCTCGTTCGAAAATTTATTTGGAACATTTGCGCAAATTGGGCGTGCGCGTGGGTGCGTTTGGAACGTATAAGCATATTCTTTCGTTTGCGCTCTCGATGGTTGAAAAATTGCTTGGCTGGAAGGGGGCTATCAAACTCAATCAGATTGAATCGCAAAGTGATGATTTGCAAAAGCTCGTGTCGCAAATGAATCAAGGACAAGGTGCTTTTTTGCTTTGTTCGCATTTGGGTAATGTGGAAATGCTCCGTTCGCTCACTGAATATGGCGAGTTCCATACATCACGAAAGTTTCAGGTTTTCCCGGTAGTCGATTTGTCGGGATCGAAAAAGTTCAATGCGCTTTTGCGTGAACTGAATCCGGAATTGATGGAAAATGTAATTGATGCCAATTCCATGGATGTGGATTCTGCCATTTGGATGAAAGAGAAAATTGCTGGCGGAAATCTTGTGGTGATTGCAGGGGACCGCACATCCTCCCATACACGCAGTCGCGTGCTAGAAACGAAGTTTCTGGGAGAAACAGCGAACTTCCCGGAAGGAGCCTTTTCGTTGGCGGGCATTTTAAACGCTCCCGTTTACTTTGTATTTGCAATTCGCAAACATGACTTTAATATCCGTTCTGCTTACGAAATGCATGTGGTGCGGGCTAAAACGTCTTTGGACTGCTCACGTAAAGAGCGTCCGGAGCGTTTGAAAAAGCTTTTGCAGGAATACACTGGGTTGTTGGAAAGGTTGTGCAAGGAACATCCTTACCAGTGGTATAATTTTTACAATTTTTGGGAAAATTAAAATTAGGTGGAGAACGTTCAAATGAAAACTGTAGTTGTAGGAAACGGTAAACTCTCAATTGAAGATGTGGTTGCGATTGCTAAAAAGCAAGTCGCGGTAGAACTCGACAGTTCTGCGGAATTTCAGAGAAAGATTGATTCCGGTGCGGAATTCTTGGATGAGGCTCTTGCGGAACATGGCGGCATTTATGGAGTGACAACGGGGTATGGCGACTCTTGCACGCAAGTGTTGCCGCCGGAACATTATAGCCAACTCCCAATCAATTTGACACGTTTTCATGGTTGCGGTCTCGGTGATTATTTTGATGCAGAGACGACTCGCGCGATTATGGCAGTGCGCTTGAATACGCTTGCGCAGGGCTTTTCGGGCGTGAGCTATGCGCTTTTGAAAATCATTACGCAGTTTTTGCAGAACGACATTTTACCGCTCATTCCGCAGGAAGGTTCCGTGGGCGCAAGTGGCGACTTGACTCCGCTTTCGTACTTGGCGGGGGCCGTGATTGGCGAACGCGATGTGATGTACAAGGGCGAACGCCGCTCTTCTTTGGATGTGATGAAGGAACTCGGAATTACTCCGCATAAGTTCCGCCCGAAAGAAGCGATTGCTATCATGAACGGTACTGCGGCGATGAATGCTGTCGCTTGTATGGCATATTCTCGTGCAGAATATCTTTCTGACCTTGCTTGCCGAATTACAGCAATGATTACGGTTGCCATGAAGGGCAATGCGTACCACTATTATGAACGCTTGTTCGAAGCAAAACCGCATCCGGGTCTTGGACTTTCTGCAAAGAAAATTCGTGAAGCCTTGAATCTTGAAGTCGCGAAGAATGTGGTTCCTGAAAAAATCCAGGACCCGTATTCTTTGCGTTGTGCTCCGCATGTGATTGGACTTTTCTATGATTCTAGTGCGTTCTTGCGCCAGCTGATTGAAATTGAACTCAATAGCGCCAACGATAATCCGATTGTCGATCCGTTCACAAAGAACATTTTCCACGGTGGGCATTTCTATGGCGGCCATATTTGTCTTGCGATGGATACGCTCAAGAACATGGTTGCAAACATTGCTGATTTGTTGGATCGTCAGCTCGCGATGATTGTCGATATCAAGTTCAACCGCAATTTGCCGCCGAATCTTGCAGGGAGCAAGGGCGATTACGATATCAATCACGGCTTTAAGGCGGTGCAGATAGGTGTTTCGGCTTGGACTGCCGAAGCATTGCATTTGACAATGCCGATGAGCGTGTTCAGCCGTTCGACGGAATGCCACAACCAGGACAAGGTCAGCATGGGGACGATTGCTGCCCGTGATTGCATCCGTGTGCTGGAACTTTCGGAACAGGTGGCTGCTGCTGTACTGTTGGCTTCGGCCCAGGCTCTCCGCATCCGCTTGGAACGAGGTGAAATTTCGGAAGACCGCATCAAGAATCTGAAAAATACTTATGATCAGGTGTTCTCCAAGTTTGCACCTCTTGAATGCGACCGTCAGTTGGAGCAGGATTTGCGCAATACGTTGGAGCTTATTCGCCAGAAATTTTACGCTGTATAAAAGGACCTAAAATCGCATGGCTGTGAAAAAAATTAAGGAAACGATCGAATTCCAAGTTGAATTTTACGATGTCGATTCTATGCAGGTGGCGTGGCATGGCAATTATGTAAAGTTCATGGAAGTCGCCCGTTGCGCTCTTTTACGTAAAATTGGCTATGATTACAACGAAATGACGCGTAGCGGTTACATCTGGCCCGTTGTAGATTTGCATATTAAGTATATCCGTCCGATGGTTTTTATGCAGAGAATTCGTGCCGAGGTGACGCTTGTGGAATACGAAGTCTGCATGAAACTTTCATACAAGTTTATGGATGCCGAAACGGGTGCGGTGCTCACAAAAGCAGAAAGTACCCAAATGGCGGTGGATATGAAAACGAAGGATTCGCTTTGGGCGTGCCCAGCTTGCTTTGTGGACAAGGTCAGAGCGTTCTTGGCAAACGATAAGGTGGTGTAAAATGTGTATGTTCAGTCGAAATGTTGGCATTTTGCTTTTGACTGTTTTGCTTGGCATTGGGTCATCAATGGCCGGTGTCTTTGATTGTCCGTTGAGTGCAAAAAATAGGCTTGAGCTTGAAAAATCTTTGGCGAAAGTCATGGATTATCAGGTGGCTACGGGTGATTTTAAGCAGACCAAGACAATCCAAAAGCTCAATCGCGAATTTGTTTCGACAGGGACGTTCCGCATTTCAAAGAAGGCGGGAATTATCTGGAAAACGCAAAAGCCTATGTTTTCCGAACTCGCCATCCATAACGCAGGCGTTGTCGAACGCGATGCTAATGGACAAATTCGCACATTGCTGCCAAAGGAAAATCCAATCTTTGCAGAAGTTTCGAATAATATCCAGTCGCTTTTTTCTGGGAAAATCACGGAATTGGAGAAGAATTTTAAAGTCTTTTATGAAAAGAAATCTTGTGGCTTTAGAATTGGACTGATTCCGCGTGAGGCGATGGTTCGCATGCTTGTAGATAATGTCGTGATGGATGCCTGCAAAAACGTCGATAGGATTATTATTACGGATGGCGAAAAAATTCCAACGACTTTGGATTTTCTGAATTATAAGGTCTCACAAAAATGAAAAATGTTGGAGGGAAGGAATTGAACGCAAAATCGGGAATTATCCTGTGGGTGGTGATTCACGCCATCTTGATTGTTCTCGGCATTTCTGTGCCGTGGAAGATGGATTCCGACTTGTATTCGATATTGCCGGATTCCAACGAAATCAAGAATGTGAGCGCTGCTGAAAAAACGCTCAGCTCTCGTTCTATGCGCAACATAACGGTACTTGTTGGGCATGAAAATTTTGAAGTGGCTCGCAAAGTTGCCGCCTCTCTCGATAGCATTTTCAAGGGCGACTCCTCCATTGAGGAATCACGACTTTATGTTGACGAAAAGACGCTGAATGAAACTCGCGAATTTCTATTCGAACATCGTTATACAATCCAGGGGGAAGATGTTCGTGAAGCGTTCTTTAATTTGAATCATAAATTTTTGGAACTTGCTGCGTTGCAAAAAATCTATGGTTCGTTTTCTATGGCGAATTTAAATCGCCTGGATGAAGACCCGTATTTGCTTGGCGAAGCCTCCTTTGATAATTTCATGAAAAAAACGCTAACGTCGTCTACGCATTTTAGTTTGCGAGATGGTGTACTTGCGGCGCAAGATTCTGGCATGACGTACGTGATGTGGAACGCAGTGCTTTCTGAAAACGTATCATCTCTTGCAACTGATGATCATGTAATCGGCCGTTTGAATCATGTGCTCGATTCTTTGGAAAATGCGAATTTAGGATTGCGTATTTCAGCTTCGGGCGTGCCGTTCCACAGTTACGAAAGCTCGAGTGAGGCTAAGCGCGAAGTGGCTTGGATTTCGGGCGTGTCTATTGTATTGATTTTGCTGTTGCTGCTTTACGTGTTCCGTTCGGCGGTTCCGATTTTGGCAACACTTTCTACAATTGCGGTTGCCATTTTTACGGCGCTTTCGTTTACGTGGTTCGTGTTTGGCAATGTTCATGTGTTTACGTTTGTCTTTGGCACGAGCGTCATAGGCGTGAGTATCGATTATGCGGTACATTTCTTTACGAATTGGAAGTCGGGAGTGAGCAATGTCCGTTCCAAAATTTTCAAGGGATTGTTGCTTGGGTTCTTGACAACAGAAGTAAGCTATGTGGCGCTCACCTTTGCCGATTTTACATTGCTGCGCCAGATGGCTGTGTTCTCAATCGTCGGGCTTTTGAGCTCGTTCTTGACGATAACGCTTTTGTTCCACGCTGTATTTGAAAAACCGAGAAATGTTAGAACGAAAAATGAAGCTATTGCTGTAAAGAATCTCCCGCTATCTGTTCCTAAAAATTTCATAAAGTGCTATTCGGATTTACCCACATGGGTTATCGTTCTTTTCTTTGTCTTTTTTGCAATTGCTTTGGTACCTGGGCTTCGTGCACTCAACATCCATACGGATTTGGGTAGCCTTTATTCGATGAGTGATAAGCTTAAGGCGGGGGAGGCTCTGAATAGAAAATTGAATGATATTGGTATTTCGTCAAACTATTTTATTGTAGATGGTGAGACTGAACAGGATGTTTTAGAACAGGAAGAACTGCTTACGGAACGCCTCTTGCAAGCCGAAAAGAAAAATTTGTTAAAGTCTCATTTAGCGGTATCGAGCTTTATTCCTTCGCAAACGACGCAGAGAAAGACTTTTGAAAATGTCCAAAAGTTGCTTAATGATGATTTGACGAAAGAATATCTGACGAGCGTTGGCGTGCAGAACGATTCTTTGCTTGATGCAAGTTTAAAAGAAACGCCGAAATATGTAGGACTCGAGGACTTGAATCAATTCCCATCTTCAATTCGTTCAATGGTTGAAATGCTTTGGGTGGGTGCTATTGAAAATCCGCAAGGAAAAAAGTTTTATAGCGCTGTTTTCCCGTTGCATGCGACGGATGCTTTTGATGCAAAAAAAATCGCTAAAAATATGCCTCACGTTTATGTTGTGAACAAAATGCAGAATATCAATGAATCATTTACGAAAATATCCCGAGTTTCGCTGATGCTTGTCGGATTGGCTTATATTGTGATGTTCATTATTCTTGTTTTTGTGTACAAATTTACAGGTGCGTTGATAATTTTGCGAGCCCCGGTCTTGGCAAGTTTTTTTGCGGCTTCGGTCTTTGGGTATGCCGGGATTGAATTCAATTTCTTTGCCATTGTCGGTGTCATTTTAACGCTCGGCATAGGTATTGACTATGCTCTGTTCTTCAGGGATGGCGGTCGACAAAAATCGGTTACTGCTCTTGCGGTGATGCTTTCTGCAGCAACGACGCTCATCTCGTTCGGGGGCCTCGTGTATAGTGGCTTTACTCCGGTTTGGACGTTTGGCTTAGCGGTGTTGCTTGGCATTTCTTGCTGTTTCCTGCTATCTCCGCTCAGCGCCAAACGTTAAATTTTTAGATTTGGTTTCATTGACCGATGAAACGACCTGTGTACATTAATGATTTTAGCCTTCGTTGCATTTTAGGTAGCGACGAGGCTCAAGTTCTTGATTCGCTCACGAATGGCAAACGTGGGACTTTTACCACGTACGATGTTGCCGGTGTCATGCGCCCTGCGGCGACGATTGATCCTGCTACGCTTGCTCCTGTTCCTGAAAAAAAGTTTGATAACCGCGTGAACCGCTTATCGCAAGCTACGTTATCTAGAATTGAGAATACGATTCGCAAAGCGGTTGAAAAGTTCGGAGCTGACCGTGTGGGCGTTTTCTTGGGCTCCTGCGATAATGGTTCCGAAGCCTCGATGGCGGCGCTCAAGTGCTTTAAGGAAACAGGTGCATTCCCTGAAGGCTATGTCCTTGATTACCAACGTGCTGATTTTCCGGTGCAGTTTATTGCGCAAAGCTTTGGAATCACGGGGATGATTTCGGTACATTCTACGGCATGTGCGTCTAGTGCGAGTGCGTTTGTCTCGGCGCGTAATAATCTTTACGCAGGCAATTGCGATGTCGCGATTGTGGGCGGTGTCGATATTGCTTCGCTTTCGGTGATTCTTGGTTTTGCTTCGCTCGAAGCTATGAGCGATAAACCGACAAATCCTTTTAGCGCAAACCGTTCAGGCCTTACACTTGGCGATGCCGCAGTATTTTTTGTGATAACGCGCAATCCAAACACAGACCTTTGCTCTGCAAAATGCGACGGCTTGAAGGTTGTGGGGTTTGGTGAAAGTGCCGATGCCGACCACATTACGGCTCCGCGTGCCGATGGGGAAGGCGCTTATCAGGCTATGAAAGCCGCTCTTAGCGATGCTGGACTTGAAGCCTCTCAAATCGGTTATGTGAATTTGCATGGAACTGGTACTGAACTAAACGATGCTATGGAATCGCGAGCCATCAATCGTCTTTTCGGCGAAGCAAGTCACGCAGACGTCCCCGTTAGCTCGACGAAGGCTCTCACGGGGCATACGCTTGGTGCTGCCGGTGCATTGGAACTTGCTTTCTGTTGCATGGCTCTAAAAAATGATGTTCTCCCAGCGCATCTTTTTGATGGCGTCGTCGATCCGAAACTCCCGCCGGTTCATTTGGTAAAGCCTGGCGAGACTGCAAAAGACCTCAAATATTGCATGAGCAATTCTTTTGCATTCGGTGGTTGTAATGTGTCTTTGATTGTTGAAAATGGTTAGGCATGACAGAAGTTTTTGATACAAAAGATTTAGTCAGTGAACTTGTGCCGCACAAGGGCAAAATGCTTTTGCTCGACCGCGTACGCGATTACGATTTGAAAGAAAATTCTATCACGACTGAAATCGATATCGCTCGTGATAACATGTTCTATGAAGACGAGCTTGGTGGTGTGCCCGTGTGGGTTGCTTTTGAATATATGGCTCAAAGCGTTTCGGCGTTGTCAGGAATTTGTGGCCGTGCCAAAGGCGAAAAACCAAAGACCGGTTTTATCATGAGCGTGAGTGGCTTCAAGGCCGACGTCCCTGTTTTTAAGGAGGGCGAAACCGTTGTGGTCAACGTTCTTGAGAACATCCGTATGGACAAGGCGGTGACTTTTGAAGGTTCAGCAACGGTCAACGGAACGCTTGCGGTAACGGCGAAACTCAATACGGTCGAAGTCGATGACCCTAAAAGTTCGTTAAATTTAAATTGATGCAGAGGTATGGAATGGAAAATGAAAAGTCAGTTTTGATTACGGGTGCAAGTGGCGGAATTGGTCTTGCCATTGCCGAAGCTGTAGCGAAAGAAGGCTACACAGTTGTTGCTCATTACAATAGAAATTCTGCTTCGATTGATGAACTTGCCGAACGCATCCGAGCCAATGGCGGTAAAATTCGTACATTGCAGTTCAATATTTGCGACCGTGAACAGTGCAAAGAAGTTATTGAAAAAGACATTGCCGAGAATGGCGTGTACTATGGCGTTGTGACAAATGCTGGTGTCTGTGCTGATGCCGCATTCCCGGCGATGACCGACGAATTTTGGAACAAAGTCTTGAATACAAACTTGAACGGTTTTTACAACGTCGTCCATCCAATTGTGTTGCCGATGTGCCGTAAGCGCAAAGGCCGCATTATTACGATTTCGTCTGTTTCTGGCGTGATTGGAAACCGCGGTCAGGTCAACTATAGCGCATCCAAGGCTGGCCTTATTGGCGCAACGAAAGCGCTTGCTACAGAACTTGCGAGCCGCAATATCACTGTGAATAGTGTGGCTCCAGGCGTCATCGAAACCGAAATGATCAAGGACGCTCCGCTCGATATGATTCTCCCGACAATCCCGATGAAGCGCGTGGGCAAACCCGAAGAAGTCGCAGCTACTGTCGTATTCCTTCTTTCTGAAGGCGCTGCGTACATTACGCGCCAGGTTATCTCCGTCAATGGAGGCTTGGCTTGAGTCGTCGAGTTGTCGTTACCGGAGGCAGTTGCGTTACATCTTTAGGGATGGAACTTGATGAGATTTTTTCGGAACTCAAGTCTCTGAAAAATCACATCGTCCGCATGAATGATTGGGATAAGTACGCACAAATGAATACGCGCCTGGCAGGCCCGATTCTCTACGACTTGCCGGAATACCCGCGCAAAAAGATTCGTGGTGCAGGCCGTGTGGGCGTGCTTGCGATTACATCTGCGGATAAGGCAATGCAAATGGCGGGCCTTGCGGGTGAAAAGGAACTTCTCAAGTCTGGCCGTGTGGGCGTTGCCTACGGTTCTTCGATGGGGAGCGTGCGTCCGCTTTTGGATTTTGTCTCCATGCAGAATCCGCCGTACAACTGCGCAAACGTTTCTGTGACGACGTATATCCAGTCCATGCCGCAGACTTGCGCTGTGAACGTAAGCCTTTTCTTTGGCCTTACGGGGCGACTCATCACGACGAATACCGCTTGCACGAGTGGTAGCCTTTCCATCGGTTACGCTTATGAAGCCATCAAGTACGGTATGCAAGATGTGATGATTGCAGGCGGAGCCGAAGAGCTTGCCGCTACAGAAACGGCTGTATTTGACACGCTTTTTGCAACGAGCGTTAAAAATTCGACACCAGAACTTACGCCTGCTCCGTACGATCGCGACCGAGACGGCCTTGTTATTGGCGAGGGCGCGGGAACGCTTGTGCTCGAAGAATATGAGCATGCCAAAGCTCGTGGCGCACACATTTATGCAGAACTCGTCGGCTTTGGGCATAATACGGATGGTGAACACATTACGCAGCCCAAGAAAGATACGATGCAACGTGCGTTGGAATTGGCTTTGAAAGATGCCGAAATCTCGACGGATGCGATTGGCTATGTGAATGGCCACGGAACAGCAACGCACCATGGCGATATTGCCGAAAGCTGGGCGACATACAATGCCTTTAAGCAGCGTGCTGTGGCGATTTCTAGCCTTAAAAGCTACATGGGCCATACGCTTGGCGCATGCGGCGGTATCGAGGCCTGGCTTGGCATCAACATGATGAATCGCGGATGGTTTAGCCCGAATTTGAACTTGAAAAATGTGGACCCGGAATGCGCTCCGCTGGATTACATCACGGGTTCCGGGCGTGAAATTGATACGGAATATTTTATGTCGAACAACTTTGCGTTCGGCGGCATAAATACTTCGCTTATCTTCAAACGCGTTTAATCACCATTGTCATTCCGGCCTACCTGTCCTCGCTTGACGGGGACGAGCCGGAATCTCCATTACTATTTGCTTTAAAACTTTGTCAGCGTTTCTACACGATAGCCGTCAAGAACTTCACGACCTTTAAGGTCTGCTAGTTCAATAACAAATGCAAAGCATTCAACCTTGCCGCCCATTTTCTCCACGAGATGGGCGGCTGCTTTTGCAGTGCCACCAGTGGCGAGTAGGTCATCAACGATTACCACGCGTTGCCCCGGCTTTATCGCATCCTTATGGACTTCCATACAGGCGGTTCCGTATTCGAGATTGTAAGTGACCTCGACGGTTTCGCGGGGGAGTTTCCCCTTCTTACGCTCGGGGACAAATGGTTTGTGGAAATGCTCTGCAATCGGAACACCAAACAGAAATCCGCGTGCTTCGAGCCCGACAACAACATCAAAATCTATGTTTTCAAGTTTCTTGTAAAATGCATCTAGGGTGAGCTTTAATCCATGGGGGTCCGCCAAAATTCCTGTGATGTCACGAAACAAAACACCCGGCTTTGGAAAATCCGGAACCGCAATAATGTAATCTTCAATACGTTTCATTTTCCCCTCTTTATTAAGACGAAAGAACGGGCTTACGCCCTATAGACGAGAGACGAAAGAAATTATAGTAAACAGCATTGACATTTTGGCCCCCTTACCACCAACCACTAATAACTATTGACTAATGACTATCTAACAATTTTTCGACTGTAGCAATAATCTTGTCGCGTTCCCCGCACCAGTTCGGTGCAATCAAGAGCTCGCTCGGGCTTTCGCCGCTGAATCGCTCAATCGCGATATCCTTGCCAATAATCTTGATCATCTCGGTAACCGCTTCGCAGTATTCCTCGAACGAGAGCAATTTGACTTCGCCATTGGCGTAATCCTGAGCCATGACCGTGCCGACCACAATGTGTAATGGGTGGATTTTGACAGCTGCAAGTTTCAAATCGTGAACGACTTGTGCCGTGTGCTTAAAGTCTTCCATCTTTTCGCCAGGGAGCCCGACAATCACATGCGTCGTTACCGTAAGGCCTGCCGCTTGGCAACGCTTTACGGCGTCTTCAAATTCCGCAAGCGTGTGCCTGCGGTTGATGCCTGCAAGCGTCAAGTCGTTTGCGGTTTGGAGCCCGATTTCAACGATAATCGGCTTTTTGCGGTTGAGTTCCGCAAGGTATTCAATCTTTTCGTCTTCAAGGCAATCTGGGCGTGTACCAATCGCAAGCCCTGCAATTTCTTTATGCTTAATAATCGGATTGATGATTTCGCGCAGATGTTCAAGCGGCGCGTGCGTATTCGTGTACGGCTGCAAGTAGGCGAGGATGCCCGCATTCGGATACTTGTCGCGAAGCTTCGGAACGTACTTTTCGAGCTGTTCCTGAATCGAGACTTTAGCCTCGTCAAAAACAGGGCTAAAGCTGCGGTTGTTGCAGTAGCTGCAACCCGAAAATCCCTTAGTTCCGTCGAGGTTCGGGCAACTCATGCCGCCATTGAGCGGGAGTTTGCGCACCTTGAGGTAATTGGGGAACAGTTCCAAAAGTAATTCGCGATAAGGTTTGTAATGCATGTCTTTAATATAGTATTTTAAGGTTCACCACCGTAAATGATATAATCGCCATTGGCTTTGACAAACTTGATGTTGTAATTTTCGTGCTTAAATTTGTAAGTCGGTTTTTGGCTTAGGAATTTGCCTTTTTCGATCTTATAAAAGCAATTGTCAATTTTCACGTAATTTCCAACGAATTTAGGCGATTCTGCAGAGTTTTCTTTTGGGCAATGGTCTATTTCCAGTGTGTCGAGATTTTTCTTTTTATTGTCCTGCAAGATTATGGCGCAAGCTGTCGAATATTCAACTATTTTTTCTATTTGCCTGCTATACTGATCCGTAGAGTCTAACTCCGGTAACTTTTGGATAGAACCATCATGTTTGCTTATGTCATAAGAATTCATCTGTACCCAATAGTAATGAGATTCAACTGTTTTATGGAAATCATCATCATATCCCATTAAGTGGTTATCATGTTCAGTTCCCCATTGTTCTAGGGTAACCTTGACAATAGCGATAGAATCATTAACTAGACCTACAAATTGCCAATTGTGAGCTTCTTTTTCAATTTCATATTCATACATATAACACCCAGACCAAAACAATGCAGGCAAAAGCGCCCAAACTAGAAGTAAACTCTTTAAAAATTTTTTCATGGTTTCCTCCCGTCATTGATGCAGACCACCTGAACCATAGGGTAAAGGTCTTTAGGGCATTCGACAATGCCACTTGCAACAACTTGATTGCTATTGGATTTCACATATTCAAGGCAGTATTGTGTCTTTGAATCTTTTTCTGTGCTTGTCCATACAAGAGCGTAGTTTGCTGAAAAACTCCCTTTTTTACCATTGTTCATTTTCTGCTGCACTGCGGTAAAGCGCTCGTTTTTGAATGAAGCTGCATAATTGCTAATGGACAATTCTTCGGCACTTGGAATATGTGTGCCTTCTGGGCAAAAGCTTTTTGTTTGATTCCAAGTTGCGTATGAATTTTGGTTGTAATTGGTGAAATTGATTTCGATGTCGGATTCATCCCAATTTGAAACGCATTTTAATTCAGGTAATGTCGGGGTGGGGCATTGTGTGGATTCAATGATTTTATTTTTCCAATCGGTAAAGTATTTGTCAAAGGAATCGCTTTTGTTTGTAATGCTGTCTAAAGAAACAGTTTTATTTTCTGCAGCGGCACGAATGACGGTTACATTATTCCCCTCTAGAACGTCGTATTCATCACCTTTGGGTGATATAGCTTTTTTCAGATAGAGTGTTATGTACTCTATACTACCACTTAATGAAGAGGAACCATACGAAAATGTTAATGTCCATCCGTTTACTTTATAGTTTTTCAAGCTATCATAAGTGCCACCTGCGAAATCTTCAGGGCTCTTAAATTTGGTAAGAGGGTTGTTGTAATTGTTCCAAATTACTTTACCCCATCCGTAGTTGGCTTCTGTATAGCTATCAACACACCCGTAGAATGTTGAATCTATTTTATCCCAGAATATAGATGAGTTGGCGGGGCCGTTTTTGCACATGTCTTTGGAATATTTGTTACGCTCCATTGCTTTACTGACTTTAACTTCAAAATCTTGGGCATATTGCCATATTGGGTAAACGCATTTATAGCCTACACCATCAAGCTCAAAAACTTCACCATTGTTTTCTTCTTCGCAAAAATAATCGTTCTGTATAGGGATAGAAAGTTCTTCTTTTAACGCTACAGACCAATAGTAATTTGGTTGGTCTTTACAAATGTAATAGGTATCGCCGTATTTTTTTGCGTAATGAACAAATCCTTTTGTGCATATATCGCCGTAATATTGTGGTATTGGAATTTCAGTCCATTTGTCATTGCAAATGAAATACCCGACAGAATCGTGCATGGCTTTGTTGTTGGTTCTAGATTTGTTGCAGTATCCCAAGTAATACGAAATCTTGTCTACTTCGGTCCAAATACCGTCGCGGCATTGATAATACTTGTTATCCATAATGGTTGATCTTCCAAGCGAGTTGTCTTCATCGCACAAGCCGACTTTATTTTTGAGGTAGACGTCCAATGAATTGCGCCATTTGTAGTTCTCGGAAACACTGTTTTTCCAAATGAATTTGTTGTTTTCGTAGACGCATGCAAAATTCTTTGAATTATAGTTGATGTATGTGCCTTCTAAAATTTTATCACAGCTGATGTTCTGATAGGGGAGTGCTTGTTCCCCTGACATTACGTTCCATTTTGTCTTAGCTGAATCACAAGTCCATACGAGACTATCTTGAATGACGGTATCTTTTCTGTCGTACGTGCATAAGCCATTTACTGCTTCTACATCGTTAAATGTGCGCCAATAATATGTCTTGTTTTTGTAATCGCACAAGAATTTCTTTTTATTGTAAACGCTTTCTTTGTTTGAAATTATCGTTGTGTCTTGAAAATGGGTGCTGTCACAACTTCCGAGTCCAAAAGCTTTCGTCCAATAATCGGCGTAAATGATGTCGGGATCGTGTGCAAAAGCCATGTCCGCAATTTCTGTTTCCGAAAGAATATCTTGCCATGTTTTTTCGCTGCCGACTGCAGAACGTAATGATTTGTAGTTCTTGTAAAAAGCGCTATCGCTCTTTTCAACCGTGCTTATCATATTGACATGTTGATTCAGTTTTGCAAGATGCTTGCTGCTTGAATCTTGCTCAAAATCTATAATCTGCTTGTTGTTGTAATCCAGAAGTTCAAAAATTTCTCGGAGTACTTTTTCTTTAGCACGGGCGAGATAAAATCCGTCTTCTTGCACGAGTTCTTTGATACGTTCGCTTGCCAACGCCATGGGCAGATTTAATGTTGGTCTTGGATTCTTATCAATATTGATGTATTCAACAAAATCCATTTTAAGCTTGCTAGAAGAATCGTTATAAGCGCAAGTATACTTGATGCGTACGATTGACGATGCAAAATCGTCGTAATCCGATGAAAATGTAATGGTGCCGTTTCGCTCTTTTTTCAATGACGCTTTTATCGTCGCTATGGAATCAAGATTTTCATCAACAACATCAATGTCTATTTTAACAGGAATAAGCTTGTTGTTTAGGCTGAATTTGCCTTGAAGCGCCAAGGTCCGACTTTCAACATTTTCATTGCCTTCAACATAATGAATGCTAGAACCTGCTGAATTGTCGTCGCTACAAGAGATGAGGAAAATTCCTAAGCAAAGAATCAAGAAATATCTAATCATTTGATTCACCATCCTTAATGCATAATGTTTGTACGCCTGGATACAAGTCTTTGGGGCATTCAATTATTCGGCTTGATGTGTTTTGGTTGTTTTCAGAATGATTTTCGATACAGTATTGGGTCGTTGAATTTACGGGAGTCTTTGTCCAGTAAATATCGTAGAGGTATGTTTTCCCGTTGTAACGTACGTATAATGGGCTGTCGTGGTAAATACTTGCGTTTATCGGAAGTGCATTTAACGAATCCGTCCTCCATTCGGTTGTATCGGGAAGGTGGTAGCCTTTAGGGCAGAATTTATCGGCTGTAGCAAAATCCATATAGGATTCTTCGCCTACGTTTGTCAATTGAGTGATATAGGCAGGGTAGGCGCTTTCGGGGTGCGTGTACTGTTCCATGAATTTGTCAAAGCTTTCGCTTTGGTCAGGCAGATTTTTAAAGTCTATAGTCTTGTCTCCTCGTAATCCTGAAAGGTAAGGGCGAGTCTTTTTGAAAAATGCTCCGTAGGGGTGCGAATTAATATTTGCCGTAACATTTATGACGTCGAATAACCCTGCAATCCATCCAGGTCTTTGCGAAGCTTTAATCGTAAAATCGTCTATTTCCTTTTCAAGGGTGTCGTTACTTATGAATACGCCTCCATCAAATATTCCTAATCCATAGTGCTCTTGATTTTGAATGCCCATGGATTTCCAACTGTGCGTATCGTTATTGCAGTAGAAGTAGTTTGAGTTGTTCCAATATATCGCAGTTCCTTTGGTGCCATTCTTGCATTCATCTTTGTGGGCTAATTCGTGTTCGTACAGTTTTTTCTCATAGTCCAAAAGTTTTGTCCACGAATAATGATTGCAGGTAAAGTATGAACCTTTTTCTTCCTCGGTAATTCCTTGTGTGGAATCTGTGCAGAATTTGCCATTCTTTTGGTACTGCGCAACACTGTCCTCTGGAATTTCAAGCCAAGCGTCTTGAATTACGAGCGAAACGTATTCGAATCTGCAACGGTAATATTTGTTGTCGTATTCAACAACTTGATGGTCATTGCATTTTAATAAGTCTTTGACAGGCGGGAGAATTTCATCGTTATTTAAAAGGCGCCACGAATACTCGTAATTGCACATGAAGTAAGAGCCATCGTAGGTGACTATTTCACCTCTTTTGCCGAAATCTTCATGGTATTCTGGGGCGCTTACGGAAATCCATTTGGTTCCGTTGCAGCTGTAATATTCACCGTCTCCAAGTTTTGCTTTGGTGTGCTTTCTGTTGACTGTGCAGTTCCCAAATTTTTTGATAATAGGGTCTTTTGAAGTTGTATCTTTTTTTGTTGTATCAATTGCCGGTTTTTGTGGGATGGCTTTGCAGTCAATGTCATTTTTCCCTTGTGCAATCCATATGGCCATATTATAACGGAGCTGAGAAAAATCACGGTCTTGAGCGATGTTTTCGAGAACGGTCTTGTCGCAGCGGGATTCTTCAAGTCTATAATGGTCAATAAGCCGTTCCGAAATATCAGAAACAGATAAAATTTCATCCCAAGTCTTGTCGCTTCCTACAGCCTGCGAAAGTTTCTTGAAATTCTTGTAGAATGTGGAATCCCATGTGAAAAAAAGACTGTAGTTATAAGCAAGAGCTTCAAGTGTGTCCTTGCCGTATGGGGCATTACTAATGCCGTATTCGTGTTCAAGTTCTGGATCTAAAAGATTGTGTATTGCTTCACGAGTGTGTTGCCTTGCTATGTCAAAGTTTTCCTTCTGTTGTAAGAGCTTTTTCAAGTATCCGCTTTCTAGAGTTCTATAAAAATCAATATTGTAGTACTCTTTTTCGTTCATGTCAGCGATGATGGTGAACTGCATTTCGGTATTGTCTTTTGTGTCGCGGAATCGGCAAGTGAAATCCAGTTGAGCAAAAGGTCTATAAAAGTGAATTTCTGGAGCTTTGTATGTAAATTCTAGCCTGTTCCTTACAATGCGTGCTTCGATGGTTTGTGTTTTTTCAAAGTTTTCGTCCAGTGCGGATATTTCAAGTTTAATAGGCTCAAAAACGGATACTAGGTTGAATCGGCCTTCAAAAGCAATGTTTTCGTTGAATATTTGGCTTGTGCTACTTGTGATTTTAGAAGAGGACTTGCCGAAATTATCATCTAAATCTTCAAAATGTCCCGAGTAATAGGTATCGGAGCCGCAGGCTACAAGCAACACGGCATACGCAAAAACAACAAACTTCAACCATTTAAGATTTATTTCCATAACCCCTCAACATTTTTCAGCAATGCAGAATCAGGGACTCCGCCAGGATAAACTGAATCGATGATGTCTTTATCCCTAGTCCATGCGTAATAGGTCTGTTGTTGACCGAATAAAAATGCATCAGGCCATTCTTCGCTGGAATAGGTAAAGATTTGGCACAGGTAAAGAGAATCGTTGTAAATGTAGGTCCTGTTAACAGTTTCTTTACTGCAAGGAATATGTCTGTGCTTAAGAATGATGTTTACGTCATTAGTCTTTTCCCATCCTTCTAGGCCGCAAGTGTAAATGACGGAATCAATTTCTCCCACTTGGGGATTGTATTTGTTTATGATTCCAGGCCTTAATTCGAATGGATTGCATATACCCATTTTTGCTTCTTCGGGTTCACGGATTCTCCAGTGTTGCCATTTGATTCCACCTTGTAGCATTCTCCCTGCACAAACAAAAACGCTATCATAAAATTCACTACGGCGGTTGGCGTTTACAAGAGTATCACCGATGTGGTTGTCATTGCAAACTTCCATGCCGTAAATGCTTTCCCAAAAGTTTGGATAGAAATCATGGTAATTATAAAAGATGTTTATTCCTGGAACATTGTCCCAACTCATGTTTTTAAATGTACGGACCAAAGCATCTGCGGCTCGGACGCGAAATAGCGTATCGCCCCATTCGCCATCGCGAATTGCATCTTGCAATTCAAGAAAATCACTATAAAATACAGAATCAGAAAGGAAATAACGACAGTAAACGTAGGGGAGTTGGATTGGACACATCGAGGAAACGTTTGGCTTACATCTGTCTCTTTCAAATCCTTGGTCTGAATTTCCAAAATCTTTCATATTGTCATACGCTTTTGTCGTTGCATCTTCGTACGACATGTTTTTTTCGCGTAAAAAATATTCGATAGCTTTTGATGCTGCTGCTGTATAGATATTCAAAATCGGTTTTGTTGCATTCATGGGGGCAAAACTGGAAAATTCCATTTTTGTTGTATCGTTCTCGCTGATAGCATGGGCAAAAGCTGTAATTTTGGCATATTCACCATATTTGAGAGGTGCCGTTTCGAATAAACATGGAGAGCCGCTAAAACATCGCTTTCGTGTTTTGACTGTTTTTTCGATTATATGATTTTTTGAAAAAACGATAATATTAACGGAATCGGGGATAATTCGATTTTCCAGATAAAGTTCTATGGTGTATTGTTTTAAATCTTCAGGTTGTGTTATGCCGGAACTATCGCCACTATCGCATGCGGCGAATAAAGCAAAAAACAAAGACAACATTATTAATCGTAACATATCCATAATATAGATATTGCTTGAAAAATATACGATCCTACTCATCTTTTGAAAATTACATTTCATCAGAAAAAAATGTAATAACGTAATTACAAACACGTTTCACGCGCTATGTAATCAATACACTTGCTACACATTTTGCAACATTTGTATTTTAGTGGAACCAAAAAACGCCCAAAATCACTCGAAAAACGCCGTTCAAGTATATATTTAGGTTAGAAACATTGAATTGAGGTTTTCATGATTTTAAAGAATAAAGCTCTTGCGATTGCGGCGACCGTTGCCATGGCGCTTTCTGTGCCGTCTTTTGCACAGTTGAACAATGGCGATATGGAGTATGGTGACGGCGGCTGGTATCTGTGGAACAATCCTGACGGTCCAGCTGTAGCTGAATCGCAGATTGCCGTGCAGGGACTCGGTGTCGATGGTTCCCAGGGCGCTAAGGTCGTCGTGAAGGAACTTCCGAATCCGTGGTGGGGCTTGCAGCTCCAGCCGCCTAAATTCTTGGCGGACTCCGGTTTTTATAAGCTCTCGTTCAAGGCTAAGGGCAACATGCCCATCAATTCCGTGGTGCAGGGCGGTCCTCCGGACTATCGCCAAAAAGAAAGCGCTTCGTTCGATTTGACAGACAAGTGGCAGACTTATGAAATGATTTTCCTTGCCGACCAGAAGGGTTACGGCCTCAACAACATTACGTTCCAGATTGGTCTTAAGAAGGGCTGGATCCAGCTCGACGATGTCGAAGTTGAAAAGATGGACGAAATGTCTGACCCGTCTTGGTATAACAATGCCGATGCCCGCATCGATAGCCTCCGCAAGGTGGATTTCACGGTCAAGGCAAATCCGGGCGAAAAAGTCCACGTGAAGCTGTTGCGCCATTCGTTCCCGTTCGGTACGGCGCTCGCTCTCTACGACACCAAGGATAGCACCGAAAATTGGTACCGCAATGCTGCCAAGAAGTACTTCTGGCATGGCGTCTCTGAAAACCAGTTCAAGTGGCCGGAATATGAACCGAAGAAGGGCAAGATCAAGCGTGAAGAAATGAAGGAATACACCGACTTCACGGCCCAGAATCACTGGAAGCTTCGTGGTCACGCTCTCATGTGGAGCCACCAAGGCTACGGTTTCGACAAGCACTATAGCAACAAGGGTAGCTGCGAAGAAATGGCTGAAAAGCTCAAGGCCCGTATCTACCGCGACCTCAAGGAATACAAGGGCAAGATTACCGAATACGACGTGTGGAACGAACCGATTCACGAATCCTGGACGTTCAACAAGTGCGGCTGGGGCATTCTCGACAGTGCCTTCATTTGGGCTCACAAGGCTGACCCGAGCGCATTCCTTTACATCAACGATTACAACGTCGTTGCTGCAGGTGAAACGGATCGCTATTATGGCTTGATCAAGGGTATGCTCGAACGCAAGGTGCCTGTGATGGGCATTGGCGTGCAGTGCCACTTTGGGCTGCGTCCTGTTATTCCGGGACTCATCAAGACTCGTCTCGATAAGCTTGCCTCTCTTGGCCTCCCGATCAAGGTCACGGAATTTGACGTGGGCGATTGGCAGGTCGGTATGAACGACTCCGAAGAAGTCCAGGCCGAAAAGTTCGAAACGTTTATCCGTACTGCATTTAGCCACCCGGCAGTGAACGGCATTGTGCTTTGGGGCTTCTGGGACAATCGTCACTGGGTCAAGAACGGCGGCATGATCGCTTCTGACGGTCGCGAAAAGCCTGCTGCAAAGCGCGTTTACGACTTGTGGCACAAGGTCTGGACGACGGACCTCTACGCTACCGCCGATGAAAATGGCGTTGCCAAGTTCCGTGGTTTCAAGGGCTACTACCAGGTCAACGCTGGTGACAAGAAGTTCCAGATTACCGTGAAGTAATTAATCATGTCATTCCCGCCGGAGCCTGTGCTGAGCGAAGTCGAAGTAAGCGGGAATCACCTTTTTTCAAGCCGCGTTATGCGGCTTTTTTACTATCTTGCTTTCCATGAAACAGAAAATCCCCGGAATCCTCTTTTTACTCGCCATGCCTCTTTCCGTCCTTTTGTATATCAAGGTGGAGGCTCTCTCTGGCTCGGAGATTCTCGGGCTTTTATCTGCAGTCGCGTTGTACGTCGTTGTCGCACTCGTCATCGCGTTCTTGTTCAATAATAAGGATGGGCGTAGACCATAGAATCTACTACTCATCCTTGATGTTGTACGGCAGAAGTCGCACGCCTACAGGGTTCAACTTCGTATGTCCGTGAGAATCCGCCGGTAATTGCGTTCCAAAGCCTGTTGCCTTGAGTCGTTCTTCCTTGATTCCCTTGTTTATTAGGAATTCGTAAATGACCGTAGCGCGAGCTTCCGATAGAGCTTGCGGGACCATCGCTTCGCCCGGCTTTACGCTGCACTGAATTTCAATAGCAATTTTCTTGTTGTGTCGCATGATAGATACGACATCACTGAACGCTGTGTACGAGGAATTCAACGGCTTGTCTGTCCCTTTATGGAAGGTAATTCGCCTTGCTATCTTGTCCAGGTTCAGCTTCTCGCGGATGGGACACCCATTTTCGTCAACGGCCGTATGCTCTAGCGTGTTGGGACAGTTATCGAGATAATCGACTACTCCGTCCTTGTCAGAATCTATAGGGCATCCGGCTTTGTCTACTGGGGCTCCGTCGGGAGTTTCGGGGCATCGGTCGTCCTCGTTGAACACTCCATCACGGTCAAAGTCTAATCTACATCCGATGCTGTCTACAGCAACGCGTGACGGCGTATTTTCGCATTTGTCCATAAAGTCCGGAATGCCGTCTTCATCAGAGTCGATTGGGCAACCGTACATATTTACAATTTCATTCGGGGCGCTACTTGGGCACCTGTCCCATTCATCTGGAACACCGTCTTTGTCGTAGTCCATAAAGCAGCCGTACTTGTTAACTTTGAGTCCTGCTGGTGTATTCGGGCAAGAGTCTAGCGCGTTTGGCACTCCGTCTTCGTCTGTATCGAGGATACACCCTTGTTCGTTGACTTCTTCACCCGCTTGGGAATCGGAACACTTGTCTAGTTCATTTGGAATGCCATCATTGTCGTTGTCGCGAATGCATCCAAATTCATCAACGGGGTAGCCTTCCTTTGTATTGGAACATTTGTCCTTGTAATCTGGAACGCCGTCGCGGTCGTTATCGAATGGGCAGCCGTTTTCGTCGATAAGTACTTCTGCAGGCGTATCCGGGCACTGGTCCAGGTCGTCTGCAATACCGTCACTGTCGGAGTCTGGTGCGCAACGGTACTTGTTTTCTTTAAACGTGAGGCCGGACTTGGGGCATGCGTCCATCTTCTTTTTAAAGTTCTCAATCCTTCCGCTGAGGTCGAACGTTCGGCTAAGCTTGATGGAGGCTGTAATGGGGGAACTTCCGGGAACGGTGTACGAATATTCGTGACCTTTGTTCTTTGTGGTAATGGCGTGGCCATGGCGCAGTTTCCGCTTTCTGAAAAGGTCCATGCCAAGGTCTGCACTGATAGAGAGCGTTGTGAATTTCGGGAGCCGCACTTTCAGTCCCGGCGAAAATCTCAACTGGTCGTTCAGGAATCCGTTAAAGACGTCCCTGGTGCGAATCCAGGTTTCTCCAGATGCTTCAAGAACAAGCGATACCCATTCGTAAGGGAATATGTTGAATCCTATACCCCATACAAAAACGTTCTCTCCATTTTCAATGTTTCTCAGGACGCCCGCGTAGTTGTTCCAGTTGAGGTTCCTGTGGATGTTTAATGTCATGTAGAGCGTTCCGGCAATGGTATAGTCTGCCGAGGAATATGAATGCGTGATGTCGCCTTTATGGATGTACCAGAGGTGTCTCGGACGGAGTCCTTTCTCGTTTGTCCCGCTAGGAATAAAGACTTCAAGTGCTGCGGCGAAGTTAAACAAGTCTCTTAACGACTGGTTTGGGAGTTGAGCCTTGACCATCAGTCCAAGGTCGCCAAAGCCAAGCCCCTTGAGCCTTGTTCCGCCTGCGTCGCCGTCATAATGGACGCTCACGTGGAGTCCGACATCCAGAAAGTCAAGAATTCCATAGCCTATAAATCCAAGAACCGTATTCGATGGGGATGGAGTCAATTTCCTGTGGTTGCCGTTTTCGTCGACGAGGAATCCTTCGATGCTAGCAGGCTTGTTGCTGCTTGCCATCTCGAATCCGCCCAAGACAAAAAGATCTCCGGGGTTGAGCGTACGCGCGCTAGGAACGTGAATTCCGCTGCTATTGAACGAAAAACCGGATTGCGCAAAAGCAAAAACGGCGCTAAAGAGTAGTGTAAACAGAAATCGTTTCATTTTTCGATAAGAATTTAGACATTTTTTCACTTTAACTGTTTGCATTTTAAAATTTATGTATATATTTCACTTCCGAAGTGAGAAACAAGAACTCCGCAAACAAATTGCCGTCATGGCATAGAAAGTCGCAAACCGCGTACAAGGTGAACAGGGTGATTATCATTCTGCAGATTGTTGCTGCACTTGCGATGTGCGGGGTTATTCTTTATGGTATGAACAGATTGATGCAATAAACTGGAGGAAAGCTTATATGAACAAGGCTTACTATTGTGGTCGTCGTCCTAAGAGTGATGCGTTCGATGATACCCCCGATCCGACCTACTTGGGCGAAGAAGATGATTTAATCAAGGAAGAAGAAGAACCGCAGGAAGAAGAAGTTGACGAAGAAGTCGATTTTGACAAGCCATCCTTTGGCCGTAACCCCATTTGGTCTGACTACGGCGAGGATATGGATTTCGACCAGTGATATGGTCAAATAAAGTTCTTCGACTCGGCATCGCTCTTGCTTTTTTAGTATTGGTCGCCTGCGCTCCGAAGCAGGCGAAACTTGCCGCGTCATCTCAGGGGAAACCTCTCCAGGCGGAGAAGGTTTCCATTGGTGTATCTGCTCCAAATCCAGGAAAAGAAATCGTCGGTGATTCTACAAGGCCGTCTTGGGTCTACTATCAGTATGGCTTGCAGGCTATTGATAACAATGAATGGGCTGTTTCCAAGCATTATCTCGAGGAATCGCTCCGCTTGCTTGTAACCGAAAAGTACGACTCGACAAAGAGCCGTCTTTCGCGTTCTGAAGATTCCATTTACAAAATGCAGATGCCGGTGCGCATTGTGCAGGCTTTGGAAGATGTGTACCCGAACCTCTCGGAACAGGATGACAATGATTCCACTTCTGCCGACAGTCTTTCTATTGAAGGCGTAGACGCTTACGACGAAAATGCAGCCGATAGCGCTTCAATCCGTGTAATCGAAAATTTTCTGGATACCGTAGATGCCGGGCGTTTCTCGCTCCCGATTCGCTTTAACGAGCGCGTCATGCAAGAAATCTACTACATGACCAATTCCGCCCGAGGCTTTATTACAAGGTCGCTTTCCCGTAAGACGGCTTATGACTCCCTGATTTACGCCAAGCTCGCCCAAAAGCGCATGCCGCGAGACCTTATTTACCTCGCTTTGGTGGAATCCGGCTTTAATGTAAAGGCCTATAGCCGTGCAAAGGCCGCGGGTATGTGGCAGTTTATTCCAGAAACGGGTATCCGCTATGGCCTCGATGTGGATTTTTGGGTCGATATGCGCCGCAACCCGGAACTTGCGACTGATGCGGCCTTGAGTTACCTTTCTGCCCTGTATTCTGAATTTGGGGACTGGCTTTTGTCGATGGCCGCCTACAACTGCGGTGAAGGGCGCATTCGTCGTTTAATCCGTGAAAAGAAGGCCGATTCTACATGGGGAAACCGTCCGGTTACTTACTGGGACTTGCAGCTCCCGCAAGAGACGATGCACTATGTGCCGCGAATTCTTGCCGCTATGGTCATTGGGCATTACCCGAACCATTACGATGTGACTATCACCAAGCGCCAGTTGCCTGTGTACGATACTGTGACTGTCTATGATTCATTCTCGCTCGATGAAATTGCGAAGTTCCTCAAGGTCCCGGAAGATACACTCCGCACGTTGAACATGGAACTTACGATGTGGTGTACGCCGCCAAACCGTGATGCCTACTTGCTTCGCTTGCCGTATGGGACACGTGCTGCATTTGTGCAGAACTATGACCGCATGGAAAAGAACGGCTTCACAAGCTGGAAACAGCACAAGGTGCGCAAAGGTGAATCTGTAGGGACGATTGCCCAGCAGTATGGCGTTCGCGTTGCTGAAATTCAGCGTGCCAACGACATGAAAAAGACCAAGCTCAAGCCGGGCCGTACGCTCCTTATTCCGGTGAAAGTCGCGCCGCGCAGGTCTACGGGTAAAAAGCCGACAAAGGTCCGTACTTACGTGGTCCAGCTAGGGGATAATCTGGGGTCTATTTCAAGGCGTTTTGGTGTTTCTCAGGAATCGTTGCGCGTATGGAACAACATTGAAACTGGTTATAATGTCAAAAAAGGCGATACGATTTATGTTTCCAAGCCCGATTTGAAGCCTACAAGTTTTGTGCAGCAGCGTGTCGCTCTGAAAAAAGGCGAAAAATATGTGGTCAAGGCGGGGGATACCTACGCCCAAATTGCAAAGAAGTATAAGGTTCCGGTGTTCCTCCTGTTGCAGGCAAACCAAGGCTTTACCAAGCGTTTGACCATTGGCGATTCTCTTGCCATTCCTGTTTATGTGCGTCCACCGCGCAAGATGTCCAAGGCTACAGACGAAGAATACCCTGTCGAACCTGCTAAGGCTGTAGAATCTTCGGATTCCAAGACTTCTAGAAAGTCTTCTAAAAAGACGGCCGATAAGTCGTCTGATTCGAAGTCCTCGAATTCTAAGTCTTCGAAAAAAGCTCCGGTCAGCACGACGATACTTTATACGGTCGAAGCGGGGGATAACTTGTACAGCATCTCGAAGAAGTATTCGACTACGGTGGCCGCCATCCGTGAAATGAACGATATGGGCAATTCTTCGAATATCAAGGTTGGCCAAAAGCTTAAGATTCCGGGCTCTGCAGCACCTGCGCCGAGCGCTCCTAAGGTTGAAGAGATTACTCACGTAGTCAAGAAGGGCGAGGGGCTTTGGGATATCTCGCGACAGTACGGTGTCACCATTGAAGATATTGTGAAGTGGAACGGACTGAAAGACACGAAAATCAAGATTAACGAGAAGCTAAAAATCAAGACGACAAAGAAAAAAAAGAAGTAGCTTGTTATTTTTGAAAAAAAATGTGTAAAATCGTGTTTTTTTTGGAATAAATTGAAAAAAATAGTGTAGTTTTAACTTGAAAAATTCAAAAAAAATCACTGGAGTAAAATATGAAGAAGAAAATCTTGGCTCTCTGTGCTGCTGGTCTTATTTTTTCTTTGACCGGTTGTGAAGAAACCATGGACCCGAATGATCCGCAGTCTGTTCGCAGATATTTGACGAAGAAGCAGATTGGCTTTACGCCGAACCAGTTCGTCTCTTACGCGGTTAATAGCGATACCGCCAAGATGACTTTGTTCCTCCAGGCTTCTTTCGAAATTGACCAGCCGGCAGATAACGGCAATAACGCAGTCGCCATCGCAGCCAACAAGGGCAACTTGATGGTGCTTAACTACTTGTTCGATCATGGTGCTAAGGCCAATGTCAACAACGGCAATGGTGAACCGGTTATCGATAACGCTGTCAATATGGGTAACAAGGAAGTGGTCGTCCGCCTCTTGGAACAGCTCAAGAAAGAAGGCGTTGAACCGCAGAACCTCGCTACCGCAGTGCTTATCGCCGCTAAGACGGGCAAGGCCGATATGCTCGAAGTGCTCGCTAACGCTGGCGCTCCGCTCGAAAACCGCAGCCCGGATGGCTATTTGCCGATTCATTGGGCTGTCAAGTCTGGTAACTACGACGCTATGATGTTCCTCATCAACAAGGGTGTCGATGTGAACGCCAAGTGCGGTCAGGGTTACTCAGTGCTCGACTGGGCTACGAACGAAGGTTATACTCGCCTCATCAAGGCTTTGAAGAAGCACGGTGCCAAGAATACTGCTAAGTATAAGATTGACTCTCGTGGCAGATAAGCGAATCTTTTCGGCTTGAATTTACAGGACGGGTCTAAAGCCCGCCCTTTTTTTCTATCTTGTCAAACGGAAAAACAATAGGAGATTTTATGTCCGTTCAAGTGATGGTTAATGGTATTCCGGGTAACATGGGCCGCATCGTGGCCGAAACTTGTGTTGCTCGCGGTTTGGAACTTGTCCCGTATTCTTTGACGGGTGAAATTATCGTCGAAAACGAAGCCGAAGTTGCAGGCAAGATTATCCAGCTCTTGAAGCCCTCCAACCGCGAAGCACGCATTGGCGAAGTGCTTGCCAAGTATCCGAACATGATTTGCATTGACTACACGCATCCGACGGCAGTGAACGATAACGCCGCCTTCTATGTGAAGCACAAGATTCCGTTTGTGATGGGCACGACTGGCGGTGACCGCGAAGCTCTCACAAAGCTCGTTGCCGATGCAAATCATCCGAGTGTCATCGCTCCGAACATGGCTAAGCAGATTGTCGCCTTCCAGATGATGATCGAATTCTTGGTTAAGGAATTCCCGACTGCATTCGAAGGCTACAAGCTCTCCGTTGTCGAAAGCCACCAGAAGACCAAGGCTGACACTAGCGGTACCGCCAAGGCTGTTGTTGGAGACTTCCAGAAGATGGGCTTTGACTTTTCTGTTGACGATATCGAAAAGGTTCGTAACGAAAAGGAACAGATGGAACGCATGCATGTGCCCGAAGAATACCTCGGCGGTCACGCATTCCACACCTACTGCCTCGATAGCGCTGACGGTACGGTTCACTTTGAATTCCAGCACAATGTTTGCGGCCGCAAGATTTACGCCGAAGGCACAGTCGATGCCGTGAACTTCCTCGCTGACCAGATTGCCGCCGGTACTGCAAAGCCGTTCAACATGATGGACGTCTTGCGTTCTGGAAAAATGAGATAAATGCGTTCTTATATCCTTCGTCGTTTGTTGCTAATGATCCCGACATTAATTGGGATTTCATTGGTGTGCTTTATCTTGATTCAGCTCTTGCCGGGTGGCCCTGTGGAAGAGCTGATTTCTCGTGCGCAACAGGCGGCTTCGATGAAGGGTGGCGTAGATGCTTCCAAGGCGCTCTCGCCGGACCAGATTGCGCAAATCCAGGCGTACTTTGGTTTTGACCAGCCTGCGTGGAAACGTTACCTCACATGGCTTTGGAACGTTTTGCATTTGAATCTTGGGGAAAGTTATACGTACGGGCTCCCGGTCTGGGACGTGATTGTAAGCCGATTCCCGATATCATTGTTCTTTGGTGTGACGTCGTTCTTCTTGAGCTACCTTATCTGTATTCCGCTTGGGCTCTGGAAGGCGGTGCATCACGGAAGCAAGCTTGATTCTTTTACGAGTGGTCTTATTTTCTCGGGTTACGTGATGCCGGGTTATGCGCTTGGCATTTTGCTCATCATCTTTTTGGCGGGTGGTTCGTACTTGGACATTTTCCCGCTCGGTGGGCTCACGAGCGATGACTTTGAGGATTTCACGTTCTTCGGGAAAGTGTTTGATTTGGCGCAACATTTGGCGCTCCCGATTTTCTGTTACATGATTAGCGAATTTGCGTTCCTCACGTTCCTCATGAAGAATTCTGCACTTGAGGAACTGGGCCGCGATTACATGCGAACGGCATTGGCAAAGGGGTTGAGCTTTAAGCAGGCTCTTGTGCGTCATGCACTCCGCAATGCGCTGATCCCAATTGCAACCCGCCTTTCTGAAATTTGCACACTCATGTTTGCAGGCGCGCTCCTCATCGAGAAGGTCTTTGATATCGATGGTATGGGTCTCTTGTATTACAATTCGATGGTCAACCGCGATTACAACGTGGTGATGGGAATTATCTTCCTCAGTAGCCTTATGGCGATGGTGGGCCGTCTCTTTAGCGATATACTTTATACGCTTGTCGATCCGAGAATTAAGTTCTCATAAATTAAACTTGTTTTAAATTGAAAAAATCCGAATGAGTTTGTCTCATTCGGATTTAAAATTTGTCGCGACTCTTGCCTTACTGACGCTTACGCCTACGGCTTCAGCGTCTGCTTGTTCGCCTCGGTCATAAAAATGAGCAAGCTTATTTTTGCGACACTCGGCTCCGCGCTACTCCCACGGCGCTTTCACTTTGTTCAAGCGCGTGTTCGCGCGCCTCGGCTATGAAAACATGCGAGCATGTTTTCGCAGCACTCGGCTTACTCCCACTCAATGGTTCCGGGCGGCTTGTGCGTCACATCGTACCACAGCGAGCCTGCGCCTTCGGCTTCGAACTTGCGCCAGAGACCGGCGAGCATTCCCTGGTCGATTTCGGCGAAGTTTGCGGTCATGGCTTCGGTGGAGTTCACTGGGCGCATCACGATGCAGGGCTTGTTAGCCGTGCGGAGCGGAACGAGCACAACCGGCATCTGCCAAATCTTTTCGTACAAGTCGTTTGCCTGCAAAAATTCGGTGCAGATGTTGTCGAACTTGCGGAGCGTATCGAAGTTTTCGCGGGTGGCGTACTGTTCGACAAGCTTCGGATCTTCATCAGCAACGCTACCAATCTGGTAAATCACGCGGTTGATGGCCTTGAAGCGGTTGGCAAGTTCAGTAGAGAACTTTTCGCATTCCTTCCAGCTTAAGCCCGGAGTGGTGATGAGGAACGGCTGTGCGTAGGTGCGACCGTCGCCCTGCACGCCCACGCTCTTGATGGGGAGCAGGCGGCCAGCAATTTTGTTCGCCTTCAGGTAGTCGGCGAGGGACTGACCTGCGGTGTCCTTCACGTCTTCGAACTTTACCATGTCGCTTGTGAGCTTGCCTTCGCTGCAGAGCAAACGAACGCCGAGACCCGGACCCGGGAACGGGTGACGCCACACGAGGTTGTGCGGAATGCCGAGTTCTTCGCCGAGTGCGCGGACTTCGTCCTTGTACAAGTCGGCGAGCGGTTCCAAGACGAGACCCTTTTCCATGAGGTCCAAAACTTCTTGCACGCGGTTGTGGTGCGTCTTGATCTTGTCTGCGTTCTTGGTGCCGCCGCTTTCGATGGTGTCGGGGTAGATGGTGCCCTGAGCCATCATCCATTCGTTCGGATCGAGGTTGAGCTTTGCCATTTCCTCGTCCTTGACCGTTAAGAATTCCTTACCGATGATGCCGCGCTTGGTTTCCGGAGCGGTTACGCCCTTGAGCTTTGCGAGGAAGTGATCGCTAGCGTCGCGAATCTTGAGGTTGTTCATACCTTCCTTCGTGAGGAAGTCCATAATCTTCTGGGATTCGCCGAGGCGCATCATGCCGTTGTCCACGTGCAGGCCGAGAACCTTTTCCGGTCCGAGCACGCGGTTCAAGAGCACGAATGCCACGGTGGAGTCCACACCGCCAGACACGAGCAAGAACACCTTGCGGTCCTTGACCTGGTCCTTGATGCGCTGCGTGATGAGCGGCAAGTAGCTCTTCATGTTCCAAGTCTTTTTGGCGCCCGTAAAGTCGACGAAGTTTTCGAGAAGCTTCATGCCGAACTTACTGTGCGTGACTTCGGGGTGGAACTGGATGCCGAAAATCTGGCGTTCAGGCTTATCGCTATCGAATGCGACAGCGGCGATTTCGCAGTCCTTGGTGCTTGCTACAATCTTGTAGCCTTCGGGGAGCTTTGTCACCTGGTCTCCGTGGCTCATCCACATCGGGGATGCCTTCGGGAGGCCCTTCAAAAGCGGGCACTTTTCGTCGCCGACAATGAGGTCTGCAATGCCGTATTCCTTGACCTTGCCCGGTTCCACGTGACCGCCCAACTGCTGGGCGATGAGCTGGTGACCGTAGCAGATGCCGAGCTTCGGCACCGGGAGGTTCAAAATTTCAGGATTGTATTCCGGAGCGTCAGCCGCATAAACGCTAGACGGACCGCCACTGTAAATGATGCCCTTCACGCCTTCGAGTTCAGAAACCGGGGCGGCGGGGGAGTGGATTTCGGTAAACACGCCAAGACGGCGTACACGGTTGGCAATCAAGTGAGCATACTGCCCACCAAAGTCCAAAACGGCAATAGTATCAACGTTTTTCATACATCTAAAAGATAGAAAAACCTTCAGAAATCTGAAGGTTTTTTAATACTCACTTTGAGGATTTGATAAGCTAATTATTTAAAATCCGCTTATGCATCTACAGCGACATATTCGCCATCTGTATCTTTGTTTGCGGCTTCTTCGCAAACTACGCCGGACATGCGTCTTGCTAGTTCAATGAGCGTTTGCACGCCGAATCCGGTGGCACCGAAATCGGTGTACTTCCAGGACTTGCTTACAAATGCCGTACCTGCGATATCCCAGTGCGTCCAGGCCGTGTTTTCAGGGACAAATTCCTGCAAGAAGAGAGCGGCGGCAATGGCACCAGCGTCGCTGCCTGTGTTCTTGAGGTCTGCAAAATGATCCTTCAAAGCGTCGGCGTATTCTTCTTCGAGCGGCATGCTCCAGAACTTTTCGCAGCAAGCTTCACCGCAGTTGATGACCTTCAAGGCGAGGTCATCGTCATTGCTGAAGAACCCGGCAACAGCGTAACCGAGAGCGCGAACCATGGCTCCCGTGAGCGTCGCGAGGTCGACAATGTGCGTTGCTCCGATGAGGCCTGCTTCTGCAAGGCCGTCCGAAAGCACCAAGCGGCCTTCGGCGTCGGTGTTGTCGACCATGACTGTCTTTCCGTTCTTGGCGGTAAAGATGTCGCCCGGCAATACAGACTTGTTGCCGATGGCATTTTCGGCGAGGCAGCAGACGGCGCTCACCTTAATCGGGAGCTCGAGCGTGGCGATGGCCTGGATGGCGGCAAGTACTGTTGCAGCACCGCTCATATCGCTAATCATCTCGGGCATGGATTTAGGCGGCTTGAGGCAGAGACCACCCGTATCAAACGTGAGGCCCTTACCGACAAATACCAAGTGGTCGGCGGAAGTGCGCGCATTTTTCGCTGCTTTCTTGGAGCTCTTGCTTCCATCGTAGCTAAGCGTAATCATGTACGGTTCGTGCGAGCTGCCCTTGCCGACAGTTACGTGTCCCATGAAGCCTTCCTTTTTGAGTTGCTTCATATTGCGCACCTTGATCGAAAGACCCGGAGTGTACTTTGCAATGGTATTTGCGTTTTCAACAAATTCAGCAGGAGTGAGGTCGCTAGAGCTTGTGTTGATCAAGTTCTTGGCGAGCACAATAGCCTTGTTTTCAATGGCGGCGACTTCTGCAATCTTCTTGAATTCCGCGGTATGTTCGCCGGCGACGAGTTCGAACGTGACCTGGAAGGCTTCCTTCTGTTTGCTCTTGTAGGCGTCGAACTTGTAGTCCGCGTAGTGCAGCCCGAGCAAAATACTCTTGAACTGTTCCGGTGCGGCATCGGCAAGCATGACGGAAACAACCGGAATTTGGCGCTTGCTTGCTTTCTTGGCGAGGCGGAATGCTGCCATGCGCAGGTGGTCAAGCGATGAAAGTCCGCGTTCCTTGGCGGCGTTTACAAAAATCGTCGGCTGGTTATCGATTTCCAAAAATTCGAGGTCCTCAAACGGACCGTCTTCCATGCCGTTCAAAACAGATTCTACTTGCTTTTCGGCTTCTTCCGAAAGCACATTGGAAAACTGGACTGATTTTTTGACGTAAAATAGGGCGTAAGCGTTTGCCTCACCCGATGCTGTAGATACAATATTTGTTTTCATATAGCCTAATCTAGTATTTTATAAACACGGAGCTTGTAATTTGCAATGGTTTTTCGATTATAAAAATACTATAATATTATATGATTACTATTGGAGGATTATTATGAATCTGAAATGTACTGGAATTTTAGCCGCCCTTGCGGTTTCTGCCGCGATGGCTCAAGATGCAGCTCCCGCTGCAACGGTCGCTCCTGTTGAACCTGCTCCGGTTGCAACTCCGGCTGCTCCGGTCGTTGCTCCTGCTGAAGCCGTAGCTTCGGAAGCGGCACCCGTTCAAGAAGCTGTATCTCAAGAATCTACTCCAGACAAGTTTACTGCTGTCGAACAAGAACTTGCTCCCGAAAATCTTTTTGCTGAACCTGCCGCCGTTCGCGGTGAAAATGCGGCAAAGCCAGTCGTCAAGCAGACGACAAAGAAGTTTGTTTACCGTCCTGTCTATTCGCCTGCCGAAATTGAATCGCGCGGTGGCTCGGTAAAGACCATTTATGTATCCGAACGAGTGAGTGCCGATACGATTGACATGGACCAGATGCGTGGACTTATTCCGCTTAAGTTTACGTTCGGTCTTCAAGGATTTATCGGTAGCGCATTCCTTTCTGGCGATAATGGGCGTTACGAATATGACCGTTATTCTGGCCTTGCCTGGAGTGTTGGCGCGTTCGCCGTGTTCCCTTTGGATGAATACAACATGGCCTTCAAAACGGGTGTGATGTTTGAACATGACAAAGTAAGTAACAGCTATAACGATGTTTATAAGGAAACTTATGGTGAATTCCGCGCAACGTTTAGCCAGTACCGGATTTCTGTACCTTTGCTTCTTTCTTTGAAGAGCGCAAAATCCAACCTCTTCTTTGATGTTGGTGTCCAGCCGTCTTTTGCAACTGCTGATGATTTCAAGCTCAAGTCTTCGGGGGTTGCATCGGACAAGGCTGTAAATATCAAGGAAGACATGATGGATAACGATTGCCGTTCTGTTATTGACTGGTCAATTGTCTTTGGCTTTGGCATTCGCGCTAACCGCTATGTCGGTTTTGAAGCACGCTTTAGCTGGGGCATCAACAACCAGTATGACGATTACGGAGCTTGGCCTATCAACAACCTCTCTTCGAAATCCATTTCCGTTGGTGCAACCTTCTACGCATTCTAACATAATATGATTCTTGCAATTGTGGCCATTGTCGTTGGCCTTGTTCTTTTGGTCTGGAGTGCAGACCGTTTTGTGGATGGAGCCGTCGGTGTGGCCCAATTTTTAGGCATGAGCACGTTCCTTATCGGGATGATTATTGTCGGTTTTGGAACCTCAGCGCCTGAAATGGTCGTTTCGATTTTATCGGCGATGAACGACGCTCCGCAGCTTGCTTTGGGGAACGCTTACGGTTCAAATATTGCAAACATTGCGTTAATCCTTGGCGTGACGGCGGTGATAACGCCTGTTGCCGTTAAGAAACAAGCGGTAAAACAGGACATTCCGATTCTCTTGGTGATGACTGTGCTTACCATTGTTTTGCTGATGGATGGAAATGTCTCGCTTTGGGATGGCGTTGTGCTTTTGCTTGCGTTTATCGTGGTGACTGCGTTCAACATTGCAATGGAATTGCGTGAAAAGCGCAAGCGGAAAAAATCCGCAGCGGCAGAACAGGACTTGGATTCCAAACCGGCAGAAAAGGTTTCAATCGTCAAGGCCGTGGCTTTGCTTCTGGTCGGGCTTGCTCTTTTGATTGTGAGTTCTCGAATGCTTGTGTGGGGCGCTGTTTACATGGCTCGTGCCCTTGGTGTGAGTGATTTGCTCATTGGGCTTACTATTGTTGCCGTTGGTACATCGCTTCCGGAACTTGCAAGCTCAATTGCAGCCGCCCGTCGAGGCGAAAATGACCTTGCTGTAGGGAACATTATCGGCTCCAATGTTTTTAACACACTTGTCGTGGTCGGCCTTGCTGCGGTCATTGCTCCGATTAAGGCAATGGATCCAGAAGTGATGGCGCGCGATGTGCCGATTATGACGGGACTTACTCTTTTGCTGTTCTTGATATGTTTACCGTTCTGGAAAAGCAAAAAGAAACGTTCTTCTCGCAAAAAGGATGAGCGCTTTGGTTTTGGTCGCATCGGCGGAGCATTGTTTTTGAGCCTGTATGTCGCTTATCTTGTGCTGCTTGGCGTAACGACAGTGTAATGCGTTGGAACCTCACCTTCGCGATGATGACGAGTTCTTAGATCCTTACGTTCCTTTGAATAACAAAAAGAGCGGCTTTGCCGCTCTCTTTCGTTTCTAACCACTAGCCACTAACCACTGTTTACTTCTAGTTTCCAAAAGTCCAGACAATGCCGTAGGCAAAGCGCAATCCTTCAGGCGTGTAGCCTGATTTCGGGGCGTAAATGCTGTGGTTGAAATTCTCGATGCGGTTGTAAAGTTCAAACGTGAGAATCTGCATGCGTGCTTCGAAATCCATCGCTAGGTACTTATTGAGCTGAACAAGCTTGGGCTTGCCATTTTCGTCAATTGTGCAATCATAGCGGTTGTTGAACCACTGGAAGTCCACACGAACGCTCACACCGAGCCTATCTTTCACAAACCGATTTTGCCAATGGATACTGCCTTTGTAGTAAAGCGAAGGCGTGTCAATGAGCTTGGTGCGAGTGATTTTTTCGCCACGTTCGAAGTAGAATTTCCAGTTCCCCAGGCGGAATCCTATTTGCATGAGCCAGTCAAGCGTATGGGCGTGATCGAGATTTTCGTAGCGGAAGGCGTTTGGTAGGGAATCGGTAACTTCATTTATCGTTACATCGTTTATGTCATCGTAAGTTCTTGTTGTATCGATGCTGCCGGTAATCACCCAATGGGGTTTGATTAAGTTGTTGGCATGTTCATAGCGCAGGCCAAGACCGTAAAAGACATCGCGCTTTTGCCATACGAGGTTGGCAGTCGTGCGGTCGCGTACTTCGTGCTTGAGATTCTCGTTCGGGAACGATACTCTGCCTGTTTCAATAAACTTAATTTGATTCACATCTGGGAACTTGTTATCGTGGCGGTACGAGGCACTTGCCATCAAATGATATGGGAGCAAGTACGTTCCATCAAGTGAAAATGCGGGGGCAAATTTGACATCGTTAAGGAGCGAACTGTTGCGCTGCATGCCAGCCTGTACGCGGAACAAGGCTTTACCGAACAGCGTGTCGGAAACTTCAGCGTAGCCGATTTCGCGGTCCTGATAATACGTTTCTTTTTTCTTGTCGTCGCCCGATTCTTCGGTGTTTACAAATTCATATTCAAAATGGAGCTTGGGGTTCAGAAAAGAGTTGTAGCGAACATCAAAGTTTCCGAGAATCGTCTCGTAGTTGCGGACTTTTGTCGTATCGTAATAGCTAGCGTTGATGCTGCGAAGGCCATTTTCGTTGTACGTCGTATCCGAACCTTTTCGAATTCTCGGGAGTTTACGCAGTTCTATTTCGTGGTTGCCGTAATGGATTTCTGTGCCAAAAGTCAAGTCCTTTGTTGGGTAAAATTCAACACCTCCGCCATACGTGCGGGTCTCGATGATAATCCTAAATGGGTCGGTCTGGAAATTTCGAACAGTCGGGTCTAGCGTGTCTAGCAATACTTCGTGCGTTGTATTGTCGGCATTGTCGAGACTTAAATAGTTTATCTTAACAAAAGCCTTGCCGTATCCGAAACGCCAGGTGACAATAGGCTGGAGGTGCATGCTGTTCATGGCGATGTTGCGACCGCCAAACGGGATTTGCGTGGAGTCGCGGCCAAGAGCAAAGAAGGGCGAATGCGTCACAGGCTGGTATTCGTACGGCTTTGAAAGCATGTCGGAATGGCTTGCCACACCGAGGTCTAGCGTTACTGAGTCTGTAATGAGGCGGCGGAATTCCAGTCGCAAAGCGTTGCCTTCAAATGCGCCGCGTTCCCAGTTCACATCTGTAATCGGGGTATCGACCGGGATGCCGTGGCGTTCTTCAAAGAGAATTCCGTTTTCACCGTTGAGAGCGAGCGTTGAGCCGTCATAGCTTAAACGCGTGGTGTAAATGCCAGCAAGCTTGCTCGGGTAACGCTTGCTGAGACTCCCGATGCCAAGAGACCTGGCGGGGAGTTCCGGATTGCCGAGGATGGATGTGCCAAGCACCCATTCGGATTTTTGACCCGAAACATCGTAAGTGCGCTGCATGACTTCGCGCAGTGGAATGACCCAACGACCTGCGTCCGTTTCTCGCGGAGCGGGGTCGGGGGAGTTCGGTGTTTCAAAAACAGAGTCTTGCGGAGCGGGTCGCTTGCTCGGCTTGGCGTGGATGATATCGGCATAAACGCTTGAAACAAGCGTGCTCAAAAACGCTAAAAGAAGAATTCCACGATTCATTAGAACCATTCTGCACGAGACTTTTCGCGCCTTTCTCGGAGTGCTTGGACAACGGTATAGGGCATTTTCATGCAACCTGGGGGGTAGGTCCCGTTTTCAGTGTGGAAGTCGGAACCACCTGTGCCAACGAGTCCGAAACGTTGAGCCATCTCTTTATACTTGCGGCCAACGGCGCCTTTTTGCGCCGGACTGTAGACTTCCATGCCCTGGATGCCCCATTCCACCATATTTTCGATAAACTGGTCGCTAAGCCCCGACTTGTACGGGTGGGCGAGTACTGCAATGCCGCCTGCATTTTCAATCAGTCGGATGGTTTCTTGCGGGTTGAGGCCTTTCTTTTCGACAAAGGCGATGCAACCGTCACCGAGGTACTTCGTGAATGCTTCGGAGAAGTTCGAGATGTATTCTTCATCGACAAGCGACATCGCGATGTGCGGGCGACCGATGATTTTTCCCTTGCAATACGAATGCACCTTTTCGAACGTGATGCCGATGCCGAGCGCATTCAGCTTTTTGATGATTGCCTTTACGCGTGCGATGCGCTGCTTGGCGAAATCTTCGAGTTCCATGTTCAGGGCGAGGTTCGTCGGGTCGCAGAAGTACCCTAGAATGTGGATGTCCTTGCCTTGCCAGACCGCAGAAATTTCAATCCCCGGGATGATTTCAAGACCGATTTCCTTGGCGGGTTCTTCGGCGAGCTTGTAGCTATCGAGGTTGTCGTGATCTGTTATGGAAATACAGCGAAGCCCTTTGCGCTTGCAGAGCATGAGCAATTCATCGACCGAAAGCGTTCCATCGGAGAGCTTGGTGTGCATGTGCAGGTCTGCATAGCCGCCATTTTCGGTGATGATTGTCGAAAACATCTTTTGCATGGCTAGCCCTTTCCCCCCTTTGTAAAGTAGCGGGCCATCATCCTTGCAGGCGATATCGTCTTGAGCTGGTGGAGGCACACGTTTAAGAACGGGTATTCCTTGGCGCAGTCAAAACCGACACGGCATGCGGCACCGCTAATGAGGGCGAGGTATAAAAATTGTGGTTTATACGGGCCAGGATAGACGCAGGCGGTTGGAGCGAATGTTTTTATCTGATATTCGATTCTGTCGAACAAGGTTTCGCCATAACGGCAGCCTTCGTCTGTGTAATATGTAACTTGAGCCCTTTTCTTTGAAAAGAGAATTTCAAGATCGCTATGAGCGACAAACAAGATTGTTTTAAGACGTTCTTCAGGGAGCTCGCTCAGGATGATTTGGGTTGCGTCCTTGTCCTCGGGCATGAAAATCACGGTTTTTTCGCCATTTTGCAAGCACTCGGGGAACGAAAACGTCTTGGATTCCTTTGTAATCTGTGCTTTATATGCAAACCAACGATACAATAATGGCTTGCAAAGGAAGCGCAAAGCAAAATATTTTTTGCCGTCGGCAAAGTACCGTGAAGAAAACAAAAGGTCTCCTAATTCTAATTACTGCCAAAATATATTAAAAAAACACTTGTTAAAATGAAATACAATATGATCTAAAAGCTTATAGATTGCTTTATAGAAAGCGTCGGCCAAGGATGGGGAGGGTGCAGGGAGGGGCCCGTGCGGCCTTCGCAACTCCGAGCTGGGGCCCCTCCCGCATTTTTCTTAATTTTTTATAAAAAGTAAAAGAGTTTTTTTTAAATTTGCGCCATGCCTAAACAGAAGTTCTATGCCGTAAAAAGCGAAAATGAAAAGAGAATTGTAACCACATGGGATGAGTGCCTAAAGCTCACGCATGGTGTTAAAGGTGTTTTGTTCAAGTCCTTCGGTTCGCGCGATGAGGCTCAGGCTTGGCTCGACGGAATGGAGGCTCCTGCGCCCGATGGGATTCGTGTTTTTGTCGATGGTTCGTTTTCGCCGGGATTTGGCCCTGCTGGCTGGGCTTTTGTTGTAACTGAAGACGACAAGGAACTTGCTCGTGGCTCAGGAATTACGGCTTTCGATGCGGAGAGCCGCAATATTGATGGGGAAGTGATGGCCTCTTTCCAGGCGATGCGTTGGCTTGATGCTCACCACATGAATGGCGTTATTTGCCATGACTACGAGGGCATTGCGCGTTGGGCTAAGGGCGAATGGCAGGCCAAGAGCAATATTGCCAAAATGTATGTGGCGGCTGCAAAACCTTATCTGCATCGAGTGCAGTTCGAAAAGGTCGCCGCCCATACTGGCGTCAAGTGGAATGAACTTGTAGATAAACTAGCGAAAGAAGCAATCGCAAAAGCTAAGAAGTGCAAATAGGATTGTAGAACTTAGCTCGCTTCGCTCTTAGAACTTAGAACTTAGAACACTCTCTATTATCTTTAAGCATTTCTAAGTTCTGCCGACTAAGTTCAGCCAACTGCACCGAAGGTGCTTTTATTCATTTTCGTGCTTGCTCATGCAGTGGAGGCTGCCACCTTCTTCAATCACGGTGCGGCAATCAATGCCAATCACCTTGCGATCCGGGTACACGCTTTCGAAATATTTCTTAGCCTTGGCATCGTTGGGGCACTTGTATTTCGGGAAGATGAGGCCACCGTTTACGTAGATGTAGTTCATGTACGATGCCGGGAGAATTTGTCCGTCATCGAGCACGCGCTGCGGCGGGAGCGGGAGCGTATCGACCTTGGCGGTTTCGTAATGTTCCTTGAGCCAGCTTTCGATGAACTGCTTGGCTTCGGTCAAAATCGCGTAGTTGGGGGAGCGCTTGCTGTCCGTCATGCACATGACGACTCTGTCTTTAGCGACAAAGCGAGCTACGTTATCGATGTGACCATCTGTGTGGTCTCCGTGGAGTCCGTGCGGGAGTACGAGTAATTCCTTGAGGCCGAAAGCCTTGCAGAGGGCCTTCACGACTTTCTTCAAGTCTCGCTCGTCATTGCGGTTCTTGCCGACGAGGCAATCTTCGGTCGTGATGGCGAGGCCGTCGCCGTTGACTTCGATGGCGCCACCTTCAAAGATGAACGGGACGCTTTCGTTGAGTGGGAGTTTTTGTTTTTCGGCAATCTTCTGCGGGATGGCATTGTCGAGTCCCCATGGCGGGAACTTGGCGCCCCAAGCGTTAAATTGCGTTTCAGTGACAACTTTTTTGTCACCTTTTTTCATAAAGAACGGACCGTAGTCGCGAATCCAGATGTCGTTCGTCTTGATAACGATAAAGTTCACCGGGAACGGGCGGTTTATGAGAGCCGCTTTTTCTTCGTCGGTCAAAAAGTTCTTGGTGGGGAGCAACAAGTTCACCGGCTGGAATTCCGTGATGTTACGAATAAGTTCTACATAGAACTTGCGGATGTTGATGCCGCGTTCACCATACCAGTTCGTCTGGTTGTGCGGGAATGCAAGCCACGTGGCACTCTGCTTTTCCCATTCCGCCGGATAACGAATTGAATTTTTCGTCATGAATTAAATTCCTTTATATCAAATCTTAGGTCAATAGTCATTAGTCAATGGTCCTTGGTTCTTATAATCGCAGCTAAGGTTGGTGATAAGGTCCCTGAGCTAGCCGAAGGGCCGAACTATGCGACCTTTTTAAAAACTAATAGCAAAACAACTAACGACTAATAACTAATGACTAATAACTACTCTGCCCAAATCTTGAGGATGTCCTTGTACAAGTCCACGCGTCTGTCGCGGAAATGCGGCCACCAGCGGCGATTTTCTTCGGTTTCGGCAAGGTCGAGTTCGACATAGCTTGCACCCAAGAATTCCGGATCGCACTTTTGCAAAATGTATCCGTCCGGTGCGGCGACAAAGCTTGTGCCCCAGAACGTGAGGTGTCCTTCGACACCCGAGCGGTTAGCGGCAATTACGAATGTGCGGTTTGCAATCGCATGTCCGCGCATGACCGTCATCCAACTGTCTTGCTGACGCGGGTAGATTTCCTTCGGCTCAGAATCCATCCAGCCAATAGCGGTCGGGTAGATGAGCACGTCGGCACCCTTCAGGCTCATGATGCGGGCCGCCTCGGGGAACCACTGGTCCCAGCAAATGAGCACGCCAAGCGTCCCTGCGCTAGTCTTGATGGGTTCAAAACCGGTGTCACCTGGAATAAAGTAATACTTTTCGTAGAAGGCGGGGTCATCGGGAATGTGGCTCTTGCGGTAAAGTCCTGCGATGCTTCCGTCGCGTTCGAACACGAATGCCGAGTTGTGGTAAATGCCCCGGGCGCGCTTTTCAAAAAACGGGAACACGACAACGGCGTTCAGTTCCTTTGCAATAGCTTGCCATTCGGCGACAATCGGGTGGTCCTTTTCGATTGCCAAGTCGAAAAAGTCCGCGTTTTCTTCGAACGGAAAGTACGGAGTGTGGAACAGTTCGGGGAGGACGAGCAAATCGATGTCCTTGCCCTTGAGCTTGACAGCTTCGTCCTTGTACCACTTGTTATTGGAATCGAAATCCCCGGTCCATTTGCCTTGCAACGTATATACTTTAATCTTGTTCATGTGCAATAATTTAGCAAAAACGAGCCTTATGTTCAATTTTTTGTAAGAACATTGTTTTGTTTGCGTAAAATCACAATGGTGGTGTGCTCGTTCGTTGTAAGTTTTCTATATTAACCCTTGATTTTTAAAACCCTTGATTTTTTTATAAAAGGATAAATAATGTCTCTTAAACTCATTTCTCGTGGTGTTGCTGCCGTGCTCGTTACTGCCGGTATTGCTTCTGCTCAGTTGATGAATACGAAAAGCATCGATGTCATCCGTGTCGAAAAGACCGGTATTTCTGCAGGCAAGATTGATAGCCTTGCAACAATGCTTGGCCAACAGCAGGCTCCGGGCCAGAAGTTGACCGATGAAATGATGACTCAACTTCGCTATGCCGTTGTTGACAACCTCGTGGGTCAGGAACTCATCAAGCTCGAAGCTAAGAAGATGGGTATCAAGGTTTCTGCCGGTAAGGTTGATAGCCTCACGGCTCTCTTCAAGAAGCAGTTCCCGAGCGAAGAAGCTTTCCAGAAGGAACTCAAGAAGTCTAACACGACGATGGCTCAGTTCAAGTCCAAGATTGAAGACCAGCTCAAGAGCGAAGTCATTCTCGAAAAGAAGGTTCCGTATCCGACCGCACCGACCGAAAAGGATCTCGAAGCTTTCTGGCAGCTCAACAAGAACAAGGTCGTCCTCAACGATACGATTAGCGGTGCCCGCATCTTTATCTCTACCAAGGGGAAGAGCGCTCAGGAAATCAGCGATGCCAAGGACATGTTGAAGGGTCTTGCAGCCCAGGTTCGCTCCAAGAAGGCAACCTTTGCTCAGCTTGCTGCCGTCTATAGCGATGACAAGGAAGCTAAGAAAACTGGCGGTATCATGAACAAGTTTGTCGCAAAGTCCAAAGGCGCTGCTTTTGCCAAGGCTGTCGATAAGATCAAGGTTGGCGAAATCTCTGAAGTTATCACGGAAAAGGATGGCGTTTCTATCTTCATGCTTACCGAAAAGAACGACGGCAAGTTTGAAAGCTACAAGCACCAGATCGACTACATCCTCCGTGTGCAGGCCGAACAGGAACGCCAGGCTAAGCTCAAGGCTTACCTCGACGACCTCGGCAAGACCTACAAGGTTCAGTACCTCGACAAGAAGTACCAGCCGCCTCAGGCCATCGGCGCTGCTAAGTAATAGCACGAATTGTTTGTACGTGTCATTCTGAGCGAAGCGTAGCGAAGTCGAAGAATCCGGAGATTTTTTTGGGATCCTTCGATTTCGAACCTACGGTTCTGCACTCAGGATGACACTTCTTTTTAATTAGCTGATATTAGAGGTTTATATGGCATTCAACACTACTCACACCGGGCTTATCGAGTTGCGCAGCCGCATCGATAAACTCTGGGGGTATCTTTGACTTAGAAGCAAAGACCGAAGAACTTTACGTCCTTGAAAAGGATTCTGGCGACCCGAACCTGTGGAACGATCAGGAGAAGGCGCAGGCGATGATGAAAAAGATTGGGAACCTCAAGGGACTTATTGATTCCTGGAAAGAAGTTTCCCAGACATGTGACGACCTTGCCGAGCTTTACGAAATGAGCAAGGACGAGGAATCTGCCGACCTTACGGCGACGCTCGAATCCGACATTGCGGACCTCAAGTCCAGAGTCGAAGCGATGGAATTCAAGAAGATGCTGAACGGCCCGGACGATGCTTGCGCATGCCTCATGTCTATCCATCCGGGTGCAGGCGGCACGGAATCCCAGGACTGGGCGCTCATGCTTTTCCGCATGTACACGCATTTCTTTGAACGCGAAAAGATGGACTTCAAGGTCGTGGATTTCCAGGAGGCAGAAGACGCGGGCCTCAAGAGTGCAACGATTGAAGTTACTTGTGAAAACGCTTACGGCTTACTCCGTTCGGAAATCGGCGTACATCGCCTGGTGCGCATCAGCCCGTTCGATGCCAACGCCCGCCGTCATACGAGCTTTACTGCCGTTTATCTGTACCCCGAACACGAAGATGTGGAATTCGATCTCGACATGTCCGAAGTGCGTGTGGACACGTACCGCAGTAGTGGTGCTGGTGGTCAGTACATCAACAAGACGGATTCCGCAGTGCGTATGACCCACTTGCCGACAGGCATCATGGCGAGCTGCCAGACGGAACGCAGCCAGATCCAAAACCGCGAAACCTGCTACAAAATGCTCAAGACCATGGTTGCAGAACACTACCGCTTGGAAGAAGAAGCGAAGCGCGATGCCCGCATGGCCGAGAAGAAGAAGGTCGAATGGGGGAGCCAGATCCGCAGCTACGTGTTGCAGCCGTACCAACTTGTGAAGGACCTCCGCACAGGCGTTGAAACGTCTGACACGGCAGGCGTGCTCGACGGAAAGATCAAGCCGTTCATCGACGCTTATTTGCTAAGCACAAGCGAAGCGAATAAGGGGTAGCGCCGGAGGCGCAGTTACTAGTTATTAGTTAGTAGTTACTAGAAAATAAATGTGACGGGCTTTGCCCGCCATTTTTGTTAACTTGTCATGCCCGCCTTTCACGCTTGTCATGCCCGCCACCGAGCGGGCATCTCCTTCTTGAAACAAAAAAAAGAGAAGCTCTGTTGAGCTTCTCTTTTTTGCTTTATGCAATCAAAGATTACATTGCACCGCGTTCGAGCTTGATCGTGAAGTTCGTGATGTCGCAAACTTCGCTCGGACCCCAGTACTGGATCGGACCCGGATAGGTGTAGGATTCAGTCTTAGCCCATTCGTCGCGGCGAGCGGCGAAGTACTTGAACGGAGCGCTCATCGGGCCTTCGAGTTCAACGAGAGCCTTGCGGATAACCGGCTTGTCGGCACCGTGACGGCGTTCGATGTTCATCATCATGGTGATCGGAAGGCCGCCAGCGACCCAGTTTTCGATACCCTTGGTGACGTTGCGGACAGAGCTCATGTAGCCGTTCATGCCATTGAGGGCGAGAACAGAGGCTGCAAAGCCGAGGCTGTAGCAGTAGTCAGCGTCGAAGTTGGACGGAGCTGCGCAACGGCCTTCGTAACCGAAGAAGTGGTTGAGAGCAGAGAACTTGCCCTTGAAGTCACCACGGTTCTTGAGTTCCTTCTTGACCATTTCGATGATGAGCTTTTCAGTTTCGATGAGGGAAACCTGAACGTTGCCATGGCTGTCGCGTTCGAGCATGAGCTGAGCCTGGATGCCAGCCGGGAGGCTCTTGAGGACTTCAGCGGATTCAGCGCTGACCCATGCGCAGAGCTTTTCGACCTTAGCAGCCGTGTCGAGACCTTCGACTTCGGCTTCGTGGTGGGCGAGGGCTTCAGAAAGTTCAGAGATAAGGACGCCAACGTCCGGGATGAATTCGAGGAGGCCTTCTGGAATGAGGGCGACACCGAAGTTCTTGCCCTGAGCTGCACGAGCGTAAACAACGTCAGCAACCTGCTTGATCACGTCCTTGAGCTTCATCTGCTTTGCCTTGACTTCTTCAGAGATAAGGCAGATGTTCGGGTGGGTCTGGAGAGCGGCTTCGAGAGCGATATGGGAAGCAGAGCGGCCCATGAGCTTGATGAAGTGCCAGTACTTCTGAGCGGAGTTAGCATCGCGCATGATGTTGCCGATGAGTTCAGAGTAGGTCTTCACAGCGGTGTCGAAACCGAAGGAGGTTTCGATGAATTCGTTCTTCAAGTCACCGTCGATGGTCTTCGGGCAACCGCAAACGCAAGTCTTAACGCCCTTGGACTGGAAGTATTCACCGAGAACAGCAGCGTTCGTGTTGGAGTCGTCACCACCGATGATAACGATAGCGTCGAGGTCGAGCTTGTTAGCAACAGCGATGCACTTGTTGAATTGTTCTTCAGTTTCGAGCTTGGTACGGCCAGACTGGATCATGTCGAAGCCACCGGCGTTGCGGTAGGCGTCCATCTTGGCGTCGTCAATTTCAATGTACTTGCCGTTTTCGAGACCGGAGGGGCCGCCGAGGAAACCGAAAAGGACGGAATCCTTGGAAACGGACTTGATGCCGTCGTAGATACCGGCGATAACGTTATGTCCACCCGGAGCCTGGCCACCAGAGAGAACCACGCCCATGCGGAGAGCCTTGCCAGCCTTGGCTTCGGCAGCTTCGAACTGAACAACCGGAAGGCCGTAAGTGTTCGGGAAGAGTTCCTTGATCTTGGCCTGGTCGCTAACGGATTCCGTAGCTGCACCCTTGTTAATCTTCACGCTCAGGGCACCGTTCTTGAGGGAGACCGGGAGCTTCGGCTGATAGGCCTGACGGGCCTTGGTCAGTACAGAGAGATTTTCGGACATTGTTTATTCCTTTTTTATTTGCCCCGCATTTGCGGGTTTTTGGTTAAAATCCGGCGTAAATATAGTAATTATTCTTTTCAAGAACCAAAAAGTACGTCATGCGGGCGGGGCCCCAGCTCGGAAAAACTTAAACCCATCCTGGCGCAAGCGCCAACCTTACGGCTCGACTATGACCATACAAGTATGGTCGCGGCACTCGCCTTTTAAGGTTGTGGCCGACGCTTTTATTCTCACAACGATAAGCTTTGTATACATTTGTATATTAAGCCTCGCTAGTTAAGTATAAAATCAGGGCTTTATTTATTTACGAAATGTGATAAAAGTCAAATTTTTGTATGATTTTTTTAACTTTTTATTCCAAATTAGAGTAAATTTTACTATATATGCGGCGCGTAATAAAAAAGTAATGAGTGCCGTGTGACAATCATTACACAAAAAGCAATAAGAAGGTGTGTGTATGAATGTTTTAATCTGGGGATCCGATACGATTCTTGGCCATGGGCTCCTGTCCATGCTCAAGGACATCAAGGATGGTGTTTTCAACGCTATCGGTAATATTGAAATTGGGGAAATCTTTGCCTGTGATGCAGAATCCGACAAAGATGTCATCGACGAGGCTTGTGCCAACGCCGACTTCGTTTTCAATTTATCCTATGGGTTTAAATCTGACAAGCTCATCGAAGGCTTGAACGTTCATAACAATACTTGCCCGGTGCTGTTGGGCCATTCCGTTGGCGACAAGAGCCTCTTCCGCGAATATGCCCAAAGCAACAACGTGCCGATTCTTGAGTGGGCCCCGAATTACGACATGGAACTTTTGAGTATCGAAGCTCAAGTCTACGACATGCTCGGTGCACTGCAGTGCGCATAAATTAGACGAAAGATATTTTAGGCGGTCTTTAGGACCGCCTGTTTTGTTATTCCAACATTAATTCATTCGGAATGGCTCCCTCCATGCAGAGGAGCCTTCTTTTTAGGCCGACGCCAAGCGCATAACCGCTCAGGCGACCACGACTGTCTATCACGCGGTGGCAGGGGATGACGACTTGAATCGGATTGTTGTGTAGTACGTTTCCGACAGCACGCACGGCCTGCGGATGACCGACAGATTCGGCAACTTGTTTGTACGTACAAGTTTTACCATAAGGAATTTGGCGTGTGACATCGAGAACTTTTTTCTGAAAGTCGGTGCCGTAGATTTTTATGGGTATAGAAAACTCGCAGATCTTGCCTGCGAGGTACAAATTAAGTTCGTTCACGGCCTTGCGGTAGGCGCTGCGAACGCGGCTATTTAATTCCGTTTCCATGTCGGGGCTTGCATAGGCACAAGCCTGCACGTTGCTCGGAGTCGTTTTTACTTCATCTGAAGTTTCCCGAAATTTTAGGCCACAAAGTTTGAATCCTTCGAAGATAAAGGTCCATTCGCCCCAGACATTCCGGTGGCTTATCTTTGTGAATTTCGGGTCATTAAACTTCATACCATGCGGTGCTTCTCCTAGCGCAATGGATATTCCTTGAAATCTTTGACGCCGAATTCTTCCTTGAGGTAGTCCCAGCGTACGAGGCGGTTCTTCCAGTAGTACTTGCGGTACAGGCGGCGAGCCACGCGGCTAGTGATTTCGTAAGGAATCGTGTGGTGTTCTTCGGCAACGCTTTCCATCGAAATGCGGAAGTCGAGTTCGCCATTCACGACGTCAACGGTTTCGCCGACTTGCACATCTGGGATGTGGCTTACGTCGACCATGGTCGCATCCATGCAGACACGTCCGAGAATCGGGCAGAGCTGTCCACGGATAAAGACAAAGCCCTTGTTGTATTCGCCGCGGAGGTAACCGTCGCCGTAACCGATAGCGATGGTTGCGATGCGTGTGAGCTGCTGGGCTGCCCAGTAACCGCCGTAGCTGACGGTTTCGCCGGGTTTCACGTCGTGCACGTGGCGGATGGTGGACTTGATTTTCATGACCGGCTTGATCGGCAATGTGGTCGGGACTGCACCCATGCAATTGTAGCCGTAAAGCGTGAGGCCTGGGCGCACCATGTCGAAATGGCTTTCGGGGTGCGTGAGCGTGCCTGCGGAACTAGAGCAATGGCAAATGGCCGGGCGGAGTCCGTCGGCATCGAGCACATCGACGAGACGTGTAAAGCGCTGAATCTGAATTTCCGTTTTCGGGTTGCCCGGCATGTCGGCTGTAGCGAGATGCGTGAACATGCCTTCGAACTTGAGATGCTTGAGGCTGAGTGCTGCGCGAATGTTGTTGAAGTCTTCGGCGTCAAAGCCGTAGCGGTTCATGCCTGTGTCGATGGCGAGATGAGCCTTGCATTCTGTACCAGTTTCACCGAGGAACTGGTCGAATGCCATTGCAGTGCGGATGTCGGTAATGGCAGCCGTGAGCTGGTATTCGACAAAGTACGCAAAGTCAGACGGAGTGCAAGGACCAAGCACGAGAATGGGCAAGTCCATGCCGTACTGGCGAAGGAGCATGCCTTCGCTGATGTGGGCAACGCCGAGGTAGTCGGCACCACCGAACTTGGCGGCAAAAGAGCAGGCGAGGCTTCCGTGGCCGTAAGAGTCGGCCTTGACGGGGAGCAAAATTTTTGTAGAGGCCGGAATCTGGCTTCTAATAAATTGAATGTTGTTGCAGAGAGCGTCTAGGTTGATTTCAATCCAGTTCGGGCGAGCAATCTTATTTAAGTCAGGAGGAGTAGCTAAAAGTTTCATGATAATGGAAATATAGGTAAGTCTTTTAAAAATGGGTCCACGTTCGGTAAAAAAGCGCAAATATAGGGGGTGTTTTGCAAATTTAATTCCAAATTGGAATAAATTACACTGGGCTAAGTTTTGTAAAAATCTAGGGCTGAGAAAAAATCGAAAATTGCGAGCAACCCCAGTAACTACGCGCAAAGCCTTATTTTATCTGAGTTTACAAACATTCGTATGAATTTTTCTTTACTGTTTCGCAGTGGTTTTTGCGATTTTTTTATTGGTACTTTATGGGTGTGGTAAGGATGTGGGTTGTTTAAGTAAATACCTTACTTTGTAATAAAATTTTTCTGACATTGTATGTAATCGCGTGAAACTTCGCAATAAAGGCTTGTTCGGGTAGCCTTATTCCGAAGTGTTGCCATTCGGCAAATTGATACTCCGCTCACGGGGTAGTTGGTTTGCTGATACCAAAAAAAACAAAAACATCCAATTTCCTGAAAAGGGAGGATAAAATCATGAAAACAACAAAACAACAACAAGATGCATTCATCGCATCCCTGATGCCAGATTCCGACAAGAAGATGGTGCGCATTTCTGGTGCATCGCTTATTGTTGCGTTGATGCTTGGCTTCTGGGCATCTACGTATGAAAGCATTATTGACGAGATCATGTTTGATCCACCGGAAAAAGAACAAATAGGGGTTTCTGTAAACATGGAGACGATTAAAAAGCCGGATCCACCTAAGAAACCTAAAGTACAGGAAGAAATCATTCGTAAAAGACCGGGTGGTGGCGGTAAGCCCGCTGGAGACGGCGACACTAGAGCGCCTATTAACCGTGGTGTTCTTGAAAGGTTGACCGCTATGACAAAGACGGCGTCGGCGCAAGCATACGACCTTGCGAATAAGACATTTGCCAAAGATATGGTAAAGACGCTTAAAGTTCTGAATGGTTTACAGGTGACGGGTAAGACTAGCCTTGCCGATAGACGTCGCGGTAAACCGAATGTTGGTTTCAATTCTGGAAGCATTACGGGAGGTTCTGGTGGAATTGGCGACATGCTTAACGGCTTGCTCGGCGGTTCTGCTGGTGCTCTCAAGACAACGGCAAAAATGAAAAATATGCCGATTCCCAAGATGAATGAAATCGATATGGGTTCTGCAGGTGCATCCCGTTCGGCTTCTGAAATCATGAAGGTGGTTAAGCAGCGTACGCCTGGACTCCGTCACATTTACAATACCCATTTAAAGAAAAAGCCGGGGTTCCAGGGTAAGGTCACATTGAAGTTCACGATTGCACCGGGTGGCGAAATCATCAGCATGGCTGTGGTGGGGTCAACGACGGGATATCCTGAATTCGATAATGAAGTCAAAAAAGCCGTGAGTGGTTGGACTTTCGGCAAGGTTAAATCGGGAAATACGACCGTGACGATTCCATTTACCTTTACGGAGTAGTGGAATGGCAATTGGAGTAGAATAAAGACAAATAGATTTTTAAATTTAAGTCGGCGATTTTTGTCGCCGACTTTCGGTGATTTTAATTTATGGGGTAAAAAATGAAAGATCCTCGCATTACGCAACTTGCAGAAAATTTGATCAACAACGCCATTGCACTCAAGGCGGGCGAAAATATTTTAATCGAAACGACCGATACGCCGGACGAGCTCTCGACTGAACTCATCAAGGCTGTTGCCAAAGTTGGCGGTAACGCATTTGTCCACAATTACAATAGCCGTGTGCGTCGTGAAGTTATCCGTAGCGCCTCCGAAGAACAGATGAAGCTCTCTGCGGACTTTGCGATGAACGAGATGAAGCAGATGCAGGCTTACCTCTCTATCCGTGCGATGAACAATGCGATGGAAAACTGCGATATCGATGACAAGAAGATGCTTGCATACAGGACCATCACGCAGGACGTGCTTAACTACCGTGTGAACAACACGCGCTGGTGTGTGCTCCGCTGGCCGAACCCGTCCATGGCTCAGGGCGCAAAGATGAGCACGGAAGCATTCGAAGACTTCTACTTCAAGGCTTGCCTTGCCGATTATCCGAAGATGCAACGCGCCGCTCAGGCTTTGGTCGACCTCATGAACAAGACGGACAAGGTGCGTCTCGTCGCGCAGGATACGGACATCACGTTCAGCATCAAGGACATTCCGGCGGTGCCGTGCTGCGGCAACATGAACATTCCTGATGGCGAAGTCTATACGGCGCCGGTGCAGGGGAGTATCGAAGGCGTCATCCATTACAACACGCCGACGCTTTACGAAGGCAAGCAGTTTAGCAATATCCGCCTCGTTTTCAAGCAGGGGAAGATTGTCGAAGCGACCTGCGAAACAGGAGACAACAAGAGCCTGAATGCCATCTTTGATACGGACGAAGGCGCTCGCTACGTGGGCGAATTTGCGATTGGCTTCAACCCGTTTGTGCTCTCTCCGATGTGCGACATTTTGTTCGACGAAAAGATTGCGGGTTCCATCCACTTTACGCCGGGCATGTGCTACGAAGATGCCCCGAACGGAAACAAGTCTGCCATCCACTGGGATTTGGTGCTCATCATGCGTCCGGAATATGGTGGTGGCGAAATCTGGTTCGACGACAAGCTCATCCGCAAGGACGGACTTTTTGTGGTCGATGAACTTAAGTGCTTGAATCCGGAGAATCTTATTTAATTATATTTTTGTCACACAAATCAAAAAATCTTATTACAAGGAAAGATTATGAATTTAAAAACGATGTTTGGCATTGGCCTTGTTAGCGTCGGTGTCGCATTTGCACAGGATGCATCTGAATCTGCTACGACAGCTCCGTCTATGAGTGAACAGCAGCTCCAGCAGCAGGAAGAACAGGCAGCCGCTTCTGAAAGCCTCACGGCTCCGGTTTCGTTTGTTAAGCCGGATATCCCGAAGGAATCTAAGCGTTCTTCGTTTAACGCTGTCTTGCATGGCAAATCTTATAACAGAAATAACAACATGGCTGCAGCAAATAATATGGATCTCTTGCTCAGATATCCGAACTTGTTTGCCAATCGTAAATTCTTCTACATTGAACCGACCAACAAGCTTGGTGTAGTCTCTCTCGGTTCGTTCTTCACTGCTTTTGATATTACAAAAGCTACGCATGACGAAAACCAGCTTGGTCGTCTCACGCTCGGTTATGCAGTGCCTGGCTTTGGCTTCTATGTAAGAGCTGGCCTTGGCCGCGAAAGAGTCAGCAATGACGATGGTGTCTTTAGTAAGACTTACGGTGGCGATGACTGGGCTGCCGCAATTGCCAAGAGCTTCTTGGGCATGAACGTCGCTGCTGATGTGGACTGGCTTACAACAAAGACTGAAACCCATAATGATCCGGATCGTGGTGTTGAAACGGAAGACCGCTTTGACAGCCTCACCGTCAATTTGAGCTTGACCAACGCTCCAACGGCAAAGAACTTCACCTGGACACTTGGTGTAAGGTTTGTGGACTTCCTCAATGAAACAGAAGTGGATGGTGACGTCCAGAAACCGGGTGATCCTGCATCTTACTGGGATCTTTCTCCGTACATTCGCGGTGGTCTCTCTGTTCTTGAAAACGAAAATGCTCGCATCCTTATCGGTGGTGCTGCCATTGTCTCTTACAGAAATTATGACGACCCTCTTGACCAGTATGCCATTACCGCTGTTCTTCAGCCGAGCATGCTTGGTGAAGTTTTCGTGGGCGAAGAAAAGAACTTCATGTTCTACGGCGAAGTTGGCTACGATTGGGTTGCATTCCAGTACATGAAGAACAATGACACGGACACGAGCCGCATGATGGACGTGATGGATGCTGTTAATGTATCTGTCGGTTTCCGTTACCAGTACAAGGACTTCCTTGCTGTTGAAATGGGCCTTGGCGAAAAGCTCTTCACTGGCCTTGGCAACTACTTCCAGGCTGACGGAACGTTCATCGACTTCAGTGCGATGGTCCGCTTCTAATAAAAGAAATGATGACAAAAAAAGAGTCTAGCGAATTGCTAGACTCTTTTTTTAAATGCGTTTCGCGGGGATTGCCCGCGAGATTTTTCGATTAGAGGCGTTCTGCAATCTGGACAGCGTTAAGAGCTGCACCCTTGCGGATCTGGTCGCCAACAATCCAGATGTTCATGCCATTGTCGCAAGCGAGGTCCTTGCGGATACGGCCAACGTAGACGTCGTCCGTGCCCATGAGGTTGAGCGGCATCGGGTAGACGTTGTTTGCAATGTCATCGCAGAGTTGGAGGCCTTCGCCGTTCTTGATGGCATTCGTGACTTCTTCGATAGAAAGCGGACGTTCCGTTTCGAAGCTGATTGCTTCGGAATGGCAGCGGAGTGCGGAAACGCGGACGCAGGTTGCAGCGCATCGGACGTCGCTGTGCATGATCTTGCGCGTTTCGTTGAACATCTTCATTTCTTCCTTCGTGTAGCCGTTGTCGGTGAACACGTCGATGTGCGGAATGAGGTTGTAAGCGAGCTGGTGGGCGAACTTCTTCACGGTGACCGGCTTGCCTTCGACGATTTCCTGGTACTGCTGCTTGAGTTCTGCCATACCCGTTGCGCCTGCGCCACTTGCGCTCTGGTAGGTAGCGACGTGGATGCGGGTAATCTTGCTCAAGTCATTGATTGGCTTCAAAGCGACAACCATCATGATGGTTGTGCAGTTCGGGTTAGCGATGATGCCCTTGTGGAGCTTGATGTCTTCCGGGTTCACTTCCGGGACAACGAGCGGGACTTCCGGATCCATGCGGAAGAAGCTTGTGTTGTCGACGACGACTGCGCCTGCGTCAACAGCAATCGGAGCAAATTCCTTGGAAACGCTTGCGCCTGCAGAAGAGAGCACGAGGTCAACGTTCTTGAAAGCGTCCTTGCAAGTCAGTTCAACTTTGAGCTTTTCGCCCTTGAATTCATATTCACGGCCGACACTGCGTTCGGAGGCGAGGAGCTTCAAGTTCTGAAGCGGAAAGTTACGTTGTTCAAGAATCTTGAGAAGTTCTTGACCTACTGCGCCAGTGGCGCCCATGATCGCTACGTTACGAATCATAGATTTAACCTTTGTTTTCTTATTGTTGAGGTTGATTGTTCGTTAAAATTTGAATGGATTTGTTGAATTTGTCGATATGCCGTTTGACAATTACAACCAAGTCGTGTGCTTGATTGTATTTTTTCATTGCTTCACCGGGGTCTTCGAGGAGACAGTACGAATAAAGTGCATGCGCTGCACTGCGAAGTGTCTCGGATGCTTCGACGAGTTCCGAATGGGCTTCCCGCGTTTCGAGCGGATGGAAAATCCCGATGGTTTTGCGGTTGAGCGTTGTCGCCTTGTTGTTTATCGCGAGTGCCTGTTGGCTTCTTTTTTCACGTTCCATTTCGCCTGCGTTCTGTTCCAGCGGTTCAAAGGAATCAATGGCGCGCATGATTTCAAACATCTTGTCTGTAATGGATTCCGCTTTGTCAGCGTAGGAATCAAGGCGGTCCATTACTTCCGGAGCGACATCGAAATCATCTTCGCTTGCAGTGGATTCTACGCTGTTCTTTTTAGCGGTTGAATTCACCATGTTCGATGATGCGTTTGCTTTGTCGAAAGACGAAATATAGTCTTCGTATTTTTTGTTGTACGTAACCAATTCCGTCGGCGAATAAGCCGATGTAAGGACTAAGGTCGGACGTTCGAAACAAGCCGATCCAATACAGCCAGTCAGCATGCACAGGGACAAAAACAGGAATCCGGCTCGGGAGGACCATTCTTCACTTTGTACCATGCAAAGAATGCTGAACAAAAAGAGCAAAAAGAACGACAGCAAAATACCACCTTCGACATTTTGGACGATGATGGTATTCTTTACGAAATAGAACAGACAGTCTATAACAATTGTAAGAGTTGAAAGAATGGCTCCTACAACTTTCGTGTTGCGCCCAGGGATGGATGCCGTCATGAATAGCGTTACAAACGATATTCCGAGTGGCAACACATAGATGAGCGCTATTTCTGCAATTCCTTGGTTCATTCAGAGCGTTGTGAATTAGAACGGAAGATCGACGTCTTCTTCTGCCATGCCTGCATCGTATGCCGGAGCACTATTCTGCTGCATGCCGTTAAAGCTGTTGGGCTGGTAGCTGTTGGCTTGGCTGAAACCACCTGCACCCGGAGCGCCACCCTGGCCGCGCGGAGTGAGGAGCTGGAACGTGTCCATATTGATTTCAGTGACATAGCGCTTCTGGCCGCTCGTCTGGTCAGTCCAGCTGCGGTTGGTGAGGGAACCTTCAACATAGAGGCTCATGCCTTTGCGGATGCCAAGCTGTTCTACGATATCTGCAATCTTGCCCCAGCCAATGATGTTGTGCCAGTCGGTCTGTTCCTTCTGTTCGCCGTTGTTGTCACGATAGCGACGAGAAGTGGCGAGGGAGAAAGAAACTCGCTTGCGACCACCATTGGGATTCACGCGAACTTCCGGATCCTTACCGATATTACCGATGAGCATAACCTTATTCAAATAAGCCATATATCTATCCTATTTTAATTTTTTTTTAGAATTTCGGAAACAAAAATACAAAAAGTATTTTGACAGTTTTGTGTCAAAAAATAAAAAATTTAACGAAATCCCCTTTGTTTTAGTGGACATATCAAAAACCATGTGGCGTAATCCACATGGCTTTGCGATAAAGAGAATTATAAAAAGAAACAGACACGATTAGTATTCAAAATTCACGCGATAGCGCTTGTGACCATTGGGGTTCACCTTGGCACCTTTGGCGTTCACGAGGCCGCGACGTTCTTTGGCGATTGTCGAAGTCGTGCGCATTCCGTGGATGGCGTTCGTTGCGCTAGAGGAACTCGGCGGAACAAACGCGCTGCTCGAAGAGGCCGGAACGCTAGAGGAACTTGCCGGAGCGCTGCTAGAAGATTGCGGAGCCGGTTCGTCGTCTTTCGGAACCTGGCCGTTGAAGCTTTCCTGACCTTTGCGGGTGAGGGCGAGAATCAGCATGCCGTCTCTGGAGTAGATATTCTTGTCGGTGAGGTCCACGCGGTTGCCTTCGAATGTCCAATCGCCCTTGCCCCAGCGGGAGCCGTCGAAAGTGTCGAAATTGTCGGTCCAGTCGAGCGTAAAGTCGCTACCGCCTTCGCCTTGACCCGGCGTGTATTTATAAACCTTGACCCAATTGATGAACTGGAAAAGTGGAAGCTTCGATTCATCGAACTGGCCAACCCAAGCCGCACTCTCAGACGACCAAAGGTTAAAACGGAGTCCCTGTGTACCGGTTAAGTTGGATACTTGGCCACCTTCCGTCTTGCGGACTTCTTTGCCATCTACGGTCCAGCGGACGTAATTCGGAGTCCATTCGAGACCGTAGGTGTGGAATGCCTGATCGGCGGCGGGGCTAACGGCATGGTGCTTTTCGCTAGTCTTTTGCGCGCCTGCCTTACCGGTAATGATGTTGGACTGGAAACTGCCCGGATTCTTGCCGAGAACTTCGATATCAACTTCTACCCAGGGTCTTCCATCGGCGATTTCGGAGCCATTCTGGTAGAGGAACATGGAACTGACTGTTCCCGATGCGGCGGCCATCTTCATACGGGCTTCGAATTTGCCGTACTGAACTTCTTCTAACGTGTAGAGTTCGGCTCCGCTAAAATCCTTTGCGCTAACATTAGTGGTGAGGGCTGCTGCGGCGGCTGCTACGGCGAGAGCGCTCTTGACTGCAGTTTTCTTGATGTTCATATTTTATCTCCATTAAGTTTCTGTACAAAACAGAATCCCATTTAACCAAGAATAAAGATAAGTTTGCGAACCTGAATAACCAACAAAATAGAGTATGTCTGTGTGATAAACTGTATCATCCGTATCGCCTTGAAAATACGTTTAAATGGTTAAAAAAATTGCGATTTCTTTTGAAAAAACTTTATTTTATTTGCTTTTGGGGGTAAAGGCTTAGAAATAAGATTATATTTCTAGAAAAAACTGGAGGTTCTAAAATGAAGGTCATCTTGTTTAACGGCAGCCGTCGCGAAAATGGCTGCACTTATACGGCTCTGAACATCGTCGCAAACCAGCTCAAGGCCGCTGGAATCGAGACGAAAATCGTGTTTGTCGGTGGGCGAGTGCTCAAGGGCGAGGTGAACGAAGTTGTCCACGAAGCTAAGGAACTTTTGGAAACGGCTGATGGCGTTGTTTACGGTTCCCCGGTTTATTATGCCTCTCCGAGTGGCGAGATGCTGATGTTCCTCGACCGCCTTTACGGAATTGCTGAAGCGAATCTGCTGTTCAAACCGGCGGCAAACGTGGTTTCCGCACGCCGTGCAGGGACGACTGCAACTCTCGATGTGCTCAACAAGTACCCGACTTATGCGCAACAGCCGCTTGTAACTTCGCGCTATTGGAACATGGTACACGGTTCGAATCCGGAAGATGTGCTGAAAGACGAAGAAGGCGTGCAGATTATGAAGGAACTGGGCCGCAATATGGCATGGCTCCTCAAGAGCATTGATGCGGGCAGGCAGGCGGGCGTGACGCAGCCTGATGCCAAGCAGAAAGTCTACACCAATTTCATTCGATAGAAACTTCGCGAGACTCCGCGCTGTTTCGAGGTGCTGCCGGTAAATGCCGCGCGGCACTTTTAATTACGAGATGCCGCGCTGATTCGAGATGTCGCCGGGGAGTGCCATTGAAAAATGTGCACGACCTGTCATACCTGCGACTTGTCATGCCCGACTTGAATTCTGTCATGCTCGACTTGGATTCTGTCATGCCCCACTTGATGGGGCATCTCCTTTTTGATAGAAAAATACCGCGCATTTTTCTATATTGCGTTGCAAATGAATACGCTATTGAATTTCGACAGCGAGCATTTGTGGCACCCGTATGCTGCGCTGAAAAATACTCCCGCAAGATTCCTTGCAAAGTCGGCTCACGGAACGACGATTGAAACCGCCGACGGATTGAAACTGATTGATGCCGTATCGAGCTGGTGGTGCATGGCTCACGGGCATAACGCTCCTGAAATTGTTGAAGCGATTCGCAAGCAAAGCGAAAAAATGTGCCACGTGATGTTCGGCGGTTTTACGCACGAGCCTGCGATTGAACTTGGCGAGAAGCTTGTGAACTTTTTACCCGAGGGCTTGAACAAGATTTTCTTTGCCGATTCTGGAAGCATCGCCGTGGAATGCGCCGCCAAGATGGCGGTGCAGTACCAGCATTCGCTGGGTCGCCCGGAGCGCTGTAAGTTGGTTGCCTTGAAGGGCGGCTACCACGGCGATACGGCAGGCGCAATGGCTTTGAGCGATCCTGACGGCATGCATACGCTTTTCCGCGGAATCATGCCGCATCATTACTTTGCGGAACGCCCGAATTGCCGTTTTGATAGCGCTTGGGACGATAGCGATTTTGCATCGATGGAACGCGTTGTCGAAGAGCATAAAAATGAAATTGCGGCCGTCATTTGCGAGCCTGTTTTCCAGGGCGGAAACGGCATGTGGCTTTACAATGCGGGTTACCTCAAGCGCCTCCGCGAGCTTTGCGACCGCTATGGCATCTTGCTTATTTTGGACGAAATTGCGTCTGGTTTTTACCGCACGGGCCCGCGATTTGCGATGATGCATACAGCAACACAGGATTGCGTCGACTTTATAAAGCCGGACATTATGTGCATCGGCAAGGCGCTTACAGGCGGTTGCATTACGATGGCCGCCTGCGTTGCATCCGAAAAGGTCGCCGATACAATTACAAATAGCAAAATCCCTGCATTTATGCACGGCCCGACTTACATGGCAAACCCGCTAGCGTGTGCGGCTGGGATTGCTTCGCTTTCGTTGTTTGAAAGTCGCGATTATGCATCAAGCGTGGCGCGTATTGAAAAGCGCTTAAAGGCGAATTTGGAACCGCTACGTTCGCTCGAAAATGCGGCAGATGTGCGTGTACTTGGTGCGATAGGCGTTTTGGAACTCAAGGCAAAGCCAAGTGCAGACGATATTCTGAAAGTCATCAAGGAAACTGGCGTGTGGCTACGTCCGTTCTGCAATTACGTCTATACGATGCCACCGTTCATCACGAGCGATGCTGAAGTGGACCGCATTTGTGAAGCGATTAAGATGATTGGAAAATGCGAACCTGCGCCGATTGTAGATGGCGAAGACGAATTCCACGAGTAAGTAGACATCCTGTCATCCTGGAGCGAAGCTATACGATACTTGGCAACTTGTTGCCGTAGTAGAGTTATCCTCTTTGGGGAGATAGGATTCATTGAGATTTTTATGGATTATTATAGTTTAAAAATGCGAGCCTCGCAGCAAGTGGGCGAGGGCGAACAGAAACGTGAGCAGCACATATCCGGTGCCGAGCGCATCGTGGGCCGTGATTCCGTGGAAGCGGTGTGTTCGGCAATGGTTCGCCGTGCGATGACGCATTCCAAGGGCGACCCGGATTTTATCAATGTGAAAATTGAAAAGGTTCACGAAAGCGATATCCAGATTTTAAAAGCCTTGCCGGTGACGCGCGTAGATGTGGATACGTGGCAGGAAGGATTGGAAAAGGCGTTTGGGCTGGTTGGTGATGCCGCCGCCGGTATTCGCGAAAAACTTCCTGAACTCTTGCGCGAAACGTTCCCGATGCGTGGGGCTATGCTTTACGACATTGCAACGGAAAATCGCCTTGAACCCGATCAGGCCCGAGGCGTGCGAGCAACGTATATGGATGCGCTCCATTCGAGCGAAGTCGATGGATGCAAGAATCATTTTAACGAAGCGATCGTCCTTGCGACCAAGGTGGCGAATGCACCGGGTATGGTGGCAGAATTCTGCGTGAGCGATGACCCGAATTATGTGACAGGCTATGTCGCGAGCAAGGAACTCGGCTATGTGCGCATCATGAAGATGAAGGAAATGGGCGACGAAAACGGAGGCCGCATTTTCTTGTTTGATTCCCGAAAAGCCTCCGCCGAAGAATGCATCGAGTATTTGCAGAAAAAGAAAGTACTCGTGGATGTAGTTGGCAGAACTTAGAGCTTAGAACTTAGAACGAGTCATCCTGAGCGAAGGGCGTAGCCCGAAGTCGAAGGATCTAAGGCTTTTTGTATGAACGAACGAATTTTAGACTTTTTCACGAAAGATGCGCTTGAAGCGGCGCGTGCGAACAATACGTACCGCACGTTGCGTCATATCTCGTCGCCAGAAGCATCGCATGTGACGATTGCGGGTAAGGATACGGTTTTGCTCGCTTCGAATTCTTACTTGGATTTGGCGAACGTTCCTGAACTCAAGCAGGCGATGGCGGATGCGGTCCTTGAATGGGGTACGGGGAGCGGTGGCGCTCGCCTCACGACCGGCAACAAGACTCCCCACGACGAACTTGAAGAATTTATTGCAAAGTTCAAAGGCGAAGAGGCGGCTATCGCGTTCAACACGGGCTACATGGCGAACGTGGGAACGATTTCTGCGTTGTGTGGCAAGAACGATTTTATTTTCAGCGATGAACTGAATCACGCAAGCATCATTGATGGCATTCGCCTTTCGCGTGCAAAATGCTTTGTGTACAAGCACAATAACATGGCGGATTTGGAACGCGCGATTGAAGCTGCCAAGGCGGAGTTCTTAGCACAAAGCACATCGGCAAGCACCGCTTTAAGTGATGCGGGAAATGCGAAACAAGGTGCGCATCCCTTCCGCGGGCTCATTGTGACGGATGCTGTTTTCAGCATGGATGGCGATTTGGCGAATTTGCCGGAGCTTTTGCGGATTGCTCGTGCTCGCGATTGCCTTTTGATGATTGATGAGGCACATGCCACGGGCGTCCTTGGGCGCACGGGGCGCGGACTTGCGGAACATTACAATTGTGAACATGCCGATGTGACCGTCGGGACTTTGAGCAAGGCCGTGGCCGCCGAAGGCGGCTTTGTCGCCGGCTCCAAGCAGTTGATTGAATTCTTGAAAAACAAGTCTCGCAGTTTCATTTTCACGACGGCGATGGCTCCTGCAGTAGCGGCGGCTGCACTCCGCAATTTGCAGTTTATTGATGCGCATCCGGAACGTGTTCAGCAGTTGCGTGATAACGTTAAATTCTTTTGCGATGCTTTGCGCTTGCATGGGTTGCAAGTTCCGCAGACGGAATCGGCGATTATCCCGATTATCATTGGGGATGAGGCGAAGGCTTTGCGGATTTCGGAAACGCTCCAGAATGAGGGCGTCTTGATTCCTGCGATTCGTTATCCGACGGTTGCAAAAGGGCAGGCCCGCCTACGCGCGAGCCTCATGGCAACGCATACAAAAGAAGAACTTGAATTTGCTGCAGCTAAAATTGCGGAGGCGATATGAGCAAAGGTTATTTCGTTACGGCGACGGGTACGGATGTCGGTAAAACTTTTATCACGGGTCTTTTGGTGAAAAAATGGCGCGATTCCAGCATTGACGCAGGCTATTACAAGGCGGCGCTCAGCGGTGCTGAACTCCGTGATGGCAAGTGGATTGCGGGCGACGCTGATTACGTCAAGTGCATTGCAAATCTCCCAGACACGCAAGAACAGCTCGTCAGTTACGTTTACAAAGAGGCGGTTTCTCCGCATCTGGCCGCACAAAAAGAAGGCTGTCCCGTTGAACTTTCGAAAGTTCAGGCGGACTTTAACGCAGCCTGCTCCCGCCACGAATTCATCTTTGCCGAAGGTAGCGGGGGAATCATTTGCCCCATCCGCTATGATGACCAGAAAATTTTCCTCGAAGATATCATCAAGACGCTCAAACTTCCGCTGCTTATTGTAACGACGGCGGCGCTCGGCTCCATCAACGCTTGCGTGCTCACTATAGAATACGCTCGTAGTCGCGGCCTAGATATTCGTGGAATTATCGTGAACCGTTACGGCTGTAGCGGCAATTTTGAAATGGAAGATGACAATATCCGCATGATGCAGGACTTGACGGGGCTTGAAATTCTTGCAAAAGTCAAGGACGGCGACAGCGATTTAGGCGTACAGGTATTTTAGAGTAACGAAAACGAACTCCCACCCATGGGAGTTCTTTAATCTTTTAAAAATTGTAAAGAATCACTCTATCTTAACACAGCGTACTGAAACACCTAAAGTTTTTGCGCTTCCAGTATTTTTGCTTGACGGCAAATCAGACAAAGCAACTACAGATCCAACATAAACCATTTCAGCCTTATCGCTGTCATATTCTTGAGGATAAGCCCATCGAGAAAAATCAAGCAAGCCATCAAAGCCCCCTTCATAATTTCTTTTTCCACCACCAATTAAGGAGAACCCACTAGCATTGTTACCATGGAAACATTGCGAACGAAGGCCTTTTACTCCATCACCGTATTGGTCATTATAATCTCTTATTATTTCGTAATCACCCCAAGTAAACAAGCGCCAACCTTCGGGGCAAATGCCTTGATGTTCACTTTCTATTTTTTTATAGCAACTTTCTGTATTGCAACGGCTCGGCAACTGCATCATTTCTGCCCACTGGTACAAACCACCATACTTGTCACAATTCGTGGTATCATTGTTGTAGCAATAGCGTTCAATCTTCGTATCATCATTTTGATCATTTTCGCCAAGAACCATTTCACCGATATTCAAGTTTTCCGCCATGACGGTCACTTTTCTTCCTGTTTTTGAAGAAACGGCTGTATAGTAGTAGTAACTACGACCATTGCGTGGGTCGGTAAACTGTTTGTAGATTGTATCCCTAAGATTCCAATTATCCGCAAGACATTTAAAATGGTCATACGGAACATACTCGCTACTGGAAGATACTTTTTTACTCGAAGATGAAGAACTCGTCATGGCGGACGATGATCCGCCATCTTTTTTACTCGAAGATGAAGGGAGATTCCCGCTCGAGGCGGGAATGACAGAGGACGAGGAGGATACAGCCTTTTGACTAGAACTTGATGGATCCCCTTCGCTACGCTTCGAAGATGACGATAAGGCTTTATTCGAAGACGACGATTTCACGTCATTGCGAGGAGTCGAAGACGACGAAGCAATCTTTTTACTGCTACTTGAAGGGCGATTCGCGCTTGAAGCGGGAATGACAGATGAAGAGGAAGAAGACGACATATTATCATCATTTACGGAAGTTCCGCTATCGCCGCCACAAGCGATGAGGGCTATGGTAAGCAAAAGGACCATAATGGATCCTATCGCGCTTTGCGCTCCAGGATGACACATAGCTCTTACGAATTTTCTCATTCTATACTCCTTTCCTTCCATATACCCAATTGCGCTGCAATATAGATAAATCCAAATGCTTTAGCACCCGTTCATGCGTAAAATAGGAATCTTCCCTTGCTTTTTTGCTAAAAATAATGTATAATAATTACCAAATCGTGATTTACTAAATCGTGATTTGGTAAATTATAAAACGAAGGGTAGAATATGTTCGTTGGCAGAAAACAGGAATTGCAATTTCTTGAAGACCGATACGCAAGCAAAGGCGGACAATTGGTCGTGCTTTACGGACGCAGGCGCGTAGGTAAAACGGAAACACTTCATGAATTTTGCAAAGATAAGCCGCACGTGTTCTACTCATGCCGAGAAGTGTCCGACAAATTGCAGTTACGCAGCTTTTCTTCGAAGATGTTGCAAGAAAAAATTCCTGCGGCGAAATATATCTCCGAATTTGACGACTGGGAAGCGGCTATTGGCGCGGTCTCGGAGTTGCCCTACGGCAAACGTAAAAAACTGCTGATTATCGATGAATACCCTTACATGTGCAAGTTCAACAGCAGCGTTCCATCTGTTTTGCAAAACCTTTGGGATGAACGCCTGAAAGACGAGAACATCATGATAGTCCTGTGCGGCAGCGCAATGAGTTTTATCGAAAAGGAATTGCTAGCCGAGAAAAATCCGCTTTATGGAAGGGCTACGGGAATATTCAAGATGGAACCTATGGGATTTTACGATGCAACGCAGTTTTTCCCGAAATATTCCGCCCGTGACAAGATTATCGCCTACTCTATTCTTGGCGGAATTCCGCATTATTTGCGGCAATTCGATTCGGACTTGTCTCTTGAAGAAAACATCAAGCGAAACATTCTTACTAAAGGCTGCGCACTTTATAGCGAGGTAGAATTTTTGCTTCGACAGGAATTACGAGAAACAATTCTCTACAATTCCATCATTGAATCCATTGCGCTTGGGGCAACCAAGTTGAATGACATCAGCAAGAAATCGCTTATTGACGACACCTCAAAAACAAGCGTTTATCTAAAAAACTTGATAGAACTTTCTATCGTAAAACGTGAATTTTCTGTTGATGACGGCATAAAGGAAGTCGGAAATCGGAATCGCGGACTTTACCGCTTGACGGACAATTTTTTCCGTTTCTGGTACGCATTTGTATTTACCAACTATTCCGATTTGGAAAGCGGCGATGTCAACGGCGTTTTTGAACATGTCGTTAAGCCATCTCTGCACGAGTTTGCGTCTTTATCTTTTGAAGATGTTTGTCGTGAATTCATCCAAGAAAAGCAGAAATCAGGACTGTTGCCGTTCCGTTATAAGCGGATGGGACGCTGGTGGGGCAAAACTACTGTACGCCGTGGCGATGATACAGAAGTTCAAGAAACGGAAATTGACCTGCTTGCGATATCTGCAGATAAGGATAAGTATCTTGTAGGTGAAAGCAAGTTCAAGGGCAAGCCGTTTACCTACGGTGATTTTCTCGATACGATGGTGAAGCTTTCTTCGCAAAAGGATAAAGCAGAATTTTACTATTACCTTTTTTCAGAATCAGGCTTTGTGGAAAAACTTAGCGACGAGGCTCGCAAGAATCACAATATCCATCTTGTAAATCTTGATGATATCGTAAAGTTAAAGTAAGGAAGGCGACAGCGATTTAGGTGTAGCGGTATTTTAGAGTAACGAAAACGAACTCCCACCCATGGGAGTTCTTTAATCTTTTAGAATTTGTTAAAATGTTTACTCAATTTTAACACAACGAACAGAATATCCGTTCGACTTTTCTCCACGACGATTTTTTTGTGTACCTGTATTATCATCGCTATTTACAGAAACAAAAGCAGAATATGCAAATAAAGTGACATCATATTCTTGTTCCTGCGGATATGTCCAAAAAACAGCATCTGTCAAATTTTTAAATGTTCCATTTTCAAATCTAACCCCACCACCGATTAAGGAGAACCCACTAGCATTGTTACCATGGAAACATTGCGAACGAAGGCCTTTTACTCCATCGCCGTATTGATCGTTATAATCTCTTATTATTTCGAAATCACGCCATGTAAAAAGACGCCATCCATCTGGACAAATTCCTTGATGCTGAGTTTCAATCCAATCAGAACAGCTTTCAGTATTGCAACTGCTCGGCAACTGCATCATTTCAGCCCACTGGTACAAACCACCATACTTGTCACAATTCGTGATATCGTTATTGTAGCAATAGCGTTCAATCTTCGTATCGTCATTCTGGTCATTTTCACCAAGAACCATTTCACCGATATTCAAGTTTTCCGCCATGACGGTCACTTTTCTTCCTGTTTTTGAAGAAACGGCTGTATAGTAGTAGTAACTACGACCATTACGTGGGTCGGTAAACTGTTTGTAGATTGTATCCCTAAGATTCCAATTATCCGCAAGACATTTAAAATGGTCATAAGGAACATACTCACTACTGCTAGACACTTTTTTACTTGAACTCGATGCAGGAGCAACAGAAGATGACGAGACAACTTTTGCTGACGATGAAGAATTTTTTAGACTAGAGCTAGACTCAACTTTTTTACTTGAGCTTGAGGCCGAGACAGAAGAAGAGGATGCAACCTTTGCAGACGATGACGAAACGTCATTGCGAGGAGTCGAAGACGACGAAGCAATCTTTTGACTAGAACTAGACTCTACTTTTTTACTTGAACTCGAAGCAGGAGCATCAGAAGAAGAGGAAACCGCCTTTTGACTACTACTTGTCATTCCGGACTTCGTTCCGGAATCGGCGTTACTACTGCTAGAAACCGTTTTGCTACTGCAGCTCGGTTCGTCGGAAGGTGCAGACGTACCACTATCGTCGCCGCAAGCGACGAGGGCTATGGTAAGCAAAAGGACCATAATGGATCCCATCGCGCTTTGCGCTCCAGGATGACACATAGCTCTTACGAATTTTCTCATTCTATACTCCTTTCCTTCCATATACCCAACTTTTTTATTGAAACAATTTAGCAAAATTTCTATCTTTGACGTTAGTCAGTTCGAGACCCATCCTGACTTTAAACAAAACTAGGAGATTTTATGAAAGACGCACTGCTGGTCTTGTCCGGTGGAATGGACAGTGTGACCTTGCTCTACGACCGCGCTGCGGATATTGCGCTTGCCGTTTCATTTGATTACGGCAGCAACCACAACGACAAAGAAATTCCTTTTGCGCGCATGCATTGCGAAAAGCTCGGGATTCCGCACATTACGATTCCGCTCAAGTTCATGCACGATTATTTTACATCGTCGCTCCTTTCGGGTGCAGACGCTATCCCAGAAGGGACTTACGCCGACGAGAACATGAAATCGACGGTGGTGCCGTTCCGCAATGGCATTATGCTTTCTGTGGCGGCAGGGCTTGCCGAAAGCCGTGACCTCAAGCGCGTGATGATGGCGAACCACTTTGGCGACCATGCGATTTACCCGGACTGCCGCGAAGAATTCGTGAAGAACATGTCGGCAGCGATTTCAGCGGGTACATACGCAAACATCACAATTGATGCTCCGTACACGAACATTTCCAAGGCGGATATCGCTCGCAAGGGTAAGGCTCTTGGCTTGGATTACAGCGAAACTTGGTCTTGCTACAAGGGCGGCCGTGTCCATTGCGGCAAGTGCGCAACTTGCCTAGAACGCAAGGCAGCTCTCGCCGAAGCTGGCATCAACGACACAACGGAATACGAGGCGTAATATGTACAGAGTTATCAAGCGTATTGAGATTTCTGGGGCTCACAAGCTCTCGCTCCCGTACGAAAGCAAGTGCCGCGGTCTGCATGGCCACAACTGGATTATCACGGTGTTCTGCCAGTCCGAAACGCTCGACGAAAACGGAATGGTGGTCGATTTTTCGCACATCAAGGAAATTGTGAAGGGTAAGCTCGATCACAAGTTCTTAAACGATGTGGTGGACTTTAATCCGACGGCGGAGAACATGGCTCGCTGGATTTGCGAACAGGTGCCGCACTGCTACAAGGTGCAGGTCCAGGAAAGCGAAGGCAATACCGTCGAGTACGAAGTGTAAGGGTGCGGGCTCTTATGAAAGTTTGTGAAATTTTTAAGAGTATCGAGGGTGAAGGGATTCGCATGGGGCTGGCGGCGGTGTTTGTGCGTCTGCACGGCTGCAACTTGCGCTGTAGCTATTGCGATTCGATGTATGCAGTCGAAGGTCCCGACTTTAAGCAGATGAGCGTGGGGGAGGTCCTTGCGGCGGTTGAAGCGTATCACAACGAATCCGGCGTCAAGTGCATTACGCTCACGGGTGGCGAACCGCTGATTCACGAAGGCGTGGGCGAGCTGCTTACCGCATTCTGTGACGGTGGCTTTGAAGTCAACATCGAAACGAACGGCACGGTTCCTTGCAAATGGCGGTTGCCAGGGCTCTTCTACACGATGGACTGGAAGTGCAAAAGCAGTGGCATGTCGGCCCGAATGAAGATGGAAAATATCATTTCACTCGGCAAAAATGACGTGCTCAAGTTCGTTGTCGGGAGTGTAGAAGATTTGTTGGAAGCGGAAGGCGTTGTCGCGCGACTCTCGCTAACATCTCCAGATAATATGCCGCACATCTTTATTTCGCCGGTATGGGGCGAACTCACCAACGAGCAAATTGTCAATTGGATGGTGAGTAGCAAGGTCATGACGCAAAACAACGCTCGGTTCCAAGTGCAACTTCACAAAATCGTGTGGGACCCCGACATGCGCGGGGTGTAATGCGGACGCTTCTCGCAAAGAGTTTGTTAGTCCAAATACACAACTTCGCCGATAAGCGGCATGAGCAAAGGCTTGCCAGATTCCTGGGCGGCCTTTTTCGCATTTTCGAGAGGCTCGTAATACGGATGCTTGCTCAGGCAGAACTTGGAATGGTGAACTGTCAAATAACGCTTCGCGCCTAGCTCAAGCATTTCACGACCCAAGTATTGCGGCATCGTATGGATTTGTGCCCAGTCTGGGTTGTATTGCCCGTTTTCAAGAATCCCTAAATCAATATTCGGGAAATTAGCCTTGATTTTCGAGAAGTGCGAACCGTAGCCGCCGTCGCCGCCAATCCAAATCGTGCGCTTGGGCGATTCATAGACGAATGATGCCCAGAACGTCTTGTTCTTGTGCAAATCGCGGCCCGAAAAATGCCTTGCGGGCGTTGCCGTAATGCGGGTGCTGTCGCCAAGCTGCGCGTTTTCCCACCAGTCGAGCTCAATAAGTTTGCTCACGGGGTAGTGCCAATATTCCAGATGCGAGCCTACGCCAAGTGCGGTTACGACCTTCTTGACGCGCGGTTCCAACTCCGTGACAGTTTCGTAATCCAAGTGATCCCAATGGTCGTGAGTAATAACCAGGTAATCGATATCCGGCATGTCGGCAGGCTTGTAAATGTCCGTGCCCTTGAACATCTTATTCGCGAACTTGACGGGGGAGCCCTTGTAAAACACCGGGTCCACCAAAATTTTCTTGCCCGAGAGGTTCAAAAGGTACGAAGAATGCCCGAACCAAACAATCCAATCTTTGTCGTTGGGGAGTTTTCTCAAATCCGTCTTGATTGCGTGCAAAGCAGTGTCGGGGACGGTGTTCTTCTTGCTGTTGAACATGAATTCGCGCCAGACGGTGAGCGTGCTCTTGTTGCCTGTCATGAATTCCGTTTCTTCGTCGTTCACGAATTGCTTGCCATCGTAATGCGGAGACTTTTTGACGCGTTCCAGGCGCTTGCCTTGCGGGAGCTTGCCAAAGCTGTCTTGACTTAAAAACAGGACGCCGGCATCGCCCAAAATGAAAAGGACTGTTAAAATAATCGTTGTAATCATAACTAGGCTTTAATATATAATTGTTTTTTGCTAAAAAATCTATCCAGATGTGCAGGCCTGAAATTTCTTTCGTCTTTGACCTCTCGTCTAGCGTCAAACTATTGACCAACACCCATTTTTTTTGCTATCTTGTAGCACGTTCGAAATATCTCGAAATCTAACACGTTAAACCAATAGGAGCTCATAATGAGTCTTACTCTTAACGATATCAAGCACCCGAGAATCAGTACTTGGGTGAATGAAATGATTGCCATGTGCGAACCGGACAACGTGGTCGTTGTTGACGGTACCCAGGAAGAATATGATGCCCTCATGCAGAAGTGCGTCAAGGCTGGCCTCGCAACGAAGCTTGCCAAGAAGGAAAACTGCTACTTGTTCCGTTCTCTTCCGTCTGACGTGGCTCGCGTCGAATCCCGTACGTTCATCTCTTCTGTCAAGGAAGAAGATGCAGGTCCGACCAACCACTGGATCGACCCGTCTGAACTCAAGCAGACGATGCGTAAGCTCTACAAGGGTTGTATGCACGGCCGTACCATGTACGTGATCCCGTTCTGCATGGGCCCGCTCGGCTCCCCGATCTCCAAGAACGGTATCGAAGTCACTGACTCCGAATACGTCGTTCTCAACATGGACATCATGACTCGCGCTGGCAAGAAGGTTCTCGATATCTTCAATGCTGACCCGAACGCTGACTTCGTTCCGTGCCTCCACTCCGTTGGTAAGCCGCTCCGCGAATGCGAAAGCGACAACGGCATCTGGCCGTGCGCTGACGTTGAATACAAGTACATCACGCAGTTCCCGGAAGAACGCCTCATTTGGTCCTACGGTTCCGGTTACGGTGGAAACGCCCTCCTTGGCAAGAAGTGCTTTGCTCTCCGCATTGCTACCGTTCTCGCTCGCGACGAAGGCTGGCTCGCTGAACACATGCTCATCCTCAAGCTCACCAACCCGAAGGGCGAAGTCAAGTACGTGACTGGCGCATTCCCGTCTGCTTGCGGTAAGACGAACCTCGCCATGCTCATCCCGACTATCCCGGGCTGGAAGGTCGAAACCATCGGTGACGACATTGCATGGATGAAGTTTGGCAAGGATGGCCGTCTCTATGCTATCAACCCGGAAGCTGGCTTCTTCGGCGTTGCCCCGGGTACTTCTGCAGAATCCAACAAGAACGCTCTTGTTTCTGCTGAAAAGAACACGATCTACACGAACTGCGCTCTCACTGAAGACGGCGACGTGTGGTGGGAAGGCATCGGCTACCCGGCTAAGGGCAAGCTCGTTGACTGGAAGGGCAAGACCCGTGACGCTCTCCCGAAGGACAAGGCTCCTAAGGGCGAAGAAATGGCTCACCCGAATGCTCGCTTCACCGCTCCGGCTAAGCAGTGCCCGTGCATTGCTAAGGAATGGGAAGATCCGGCAGGCGTGCCTATCTCTGCAATCCTCTTCGGTGGCCGTCGTCCGTCCACCATTCCTCTGGTTCACCAGTCCCTGAGCTGGAACCACGGCGTGTTCCTCGGCTCCATCGTCGGTTCCGAAATCACCGCTGCTTCCACCATCGATGCATCTCAGGTCGGTAAGATTCGTCGCGACCCGTTCGCAATCCTCCCGTTCTGCGGCTACAACATGGGCGACTACTTCAAGCACTGGATCGAAATCGGTCAGAAGTCCACTGAAGACAAGCTTCCGAAGATCTTCTACGTGAACTGGTTCCGCAAGGATGCCAACAACGAAAAGCTTCCGGGTGGCTTCATGTGGCCGGGTTACGGCGACAACAGCCGCGTGCTCGCTTGGATCTTCGATCGCTGCAACGGTGTTGACAACGCTGTCGAAACTCCGATCGGTTACATGCCGAAGGAAGGCGCCATCAATACTGATGGTCTCGCTGACTACTATAAGGAAACTCTCCCGGAAATCACGAAGGTTGACGTGGAAGGCTGGAAGAAGGAACTCGCCGACGTTAAGGAAAACCACTATCCGAAGTTCGGCAAGCACCTCCCGAAGGAACTCTCTGAAATCATCGACATGATCCAGGATCGTCTCAATAAGGCTTAATCAACCTTATTTTCCCTAACGGAAATCCTTTAAAAATGCCCTTGTGACTTTGTCACAAGGGTGTTTTGTTGTATTAATGAGTCATTCTGAGCGGAGGGCGAAGCCCGTAGTTGAAGAATCTAGCGATGATGGCGGGATTTTTACGTGTCGTCCTGAGTGACGTACACATTGTCATTCCCGCGAAGGCGGGAATCTCCTTTATTCAAATTTTGTCTTTATATTTAATGTATCGCCACGACCATATTGGTCCTTGTAGACAAGTTTCCACGAAATTGTGGTGTCTTTGTAGGCTTGAAGTGAACCGTTAAATAGTCTAGAATAAAAGGTTTCTTTTTGTTCAGGCAAAGATATTGCACTACAACGACAAAAATTTGCATTTGGATGTTTGAACATCTTCCATTTAACTTCGGATACAACACATTTTTTTCTAAATGAACTATCTTGCTTGATATAGGCTTTATTTCCCTCGTTTGAATCTACTTTCCAAGTGAAGCCTTCTGGAAGCCCAATTGCTTCAAAAGTATAGTTTGATTTTAGATTTGCAATTTCAGAACAGGCTTCACCAGACAATTTAGAAAGGCTCTTTTTCATTTGTCTCCTATCTAATTTTGGAATTTTAGTGACCGGAATGTATTTGATTAGAGCGTTCTTTCCAAAGTTCAGATTTCTATGGGTGGTATCGTAAACCGTGTCTTTGTAATGAATTTTTGTCATCCAAACTCTAGTTCTAAGGCGATTGCGTGAACAACCGATTCCCCAGCATTCTTGATGATAACATTCAAACGATTTTTTCTTAATTTCGCAATCACTAGTCCGCCAAATTGTTGTATCCCCTTTATAGTTTAAAACGCGATAAAGATCTACTTTTATGTGAAACGTACTATCAATTATTTTATTGGATGTTTGTTTTGCTTTTTTTTCTAAATTCAAGAAAATACTATCTTCAACAGTCAATTTCCGTTCTACTTGAATATCATCTGGTAATGCGGAGCTTTTTATCCAAATAGCTATGCTACACACGACAAGTCCGAGTGCAATTACCCCAAGGCCGAGCCCAATAATCCATTTTTTGCGTAATTTACTCATTCCAATTTCCATCGAAAAACTCTCGACATACAAATTACAAAAAAAAACGTTGTCAATTACGTTTGTATTCCCTATATGCGTCTTTTCTAGGCTTTGTGATACATTTGTTTTCTGTATCAATTCTTGTGTCGTTTTGGGTTTGTACGAATTTTGGGGTCGGCTCAATTCGAGCCGTGGGGTAGTCGCTCGTCCATGACCGAGCCAACAGGCTTGCGCTCGTAGAGCGCAACGCATAATGTTCAAAGCGGCCTAGAGTTGCGAACTTAAATGCCCTTGCAATGAAAGTCGCAAGGGTGTTTTTGTATAAAGTCGTTAATTGAGATTTAGCTTAGTTGGCGTTATATCTGCGGTTTGCATGATAGCCCATAATGCTTGTTCGCAGAGAATCTGTTGCCGATGTATCTGCGATAAACTTTGTTGTTATGTCCAATGTATCTCCACGTCCATATTGGTCCGTATATGCAAGTTTCCAAGTGATAGTCGTGTCGCGATATGATTTCATGGATCCATTGAAAAATTGATAGGTTACCCAATCAACTTTTTCAGGAAGTCTACGGACGACGCTTCTATGATAATCATTATTAGGAGTGTATTGTACATTGGCTGCACCAACACTGCATTTTCCTGAGCGACTTGTTGCTTCAAAACCAAAGGGGAATAAATCTCTTTTTTCAAATGTAAAACCTTCAGGTAGACCGATGTGTTCAAGGTAATAATTGGAAGTGAATTCAAAAAATTGAGCGCATGCGTAGCCGTATAGAGTCGATAAAACTTTTTGTACGGTATCCCGATTGAATTTTGGAATTTTTGCAATGGGGATGTAATTGACAAGCGCGTTTTCGCCGAAGTTTATGTTCTTGTAAGTGGTATCGTAAATGGTGTCTTTATAGCTAGGACATTTTATACGATTGTTGTTGGCGTCACGGCATATCTTTACCGTATAACAGCCTACGCATGTTTCGTGGTAACAGCTAAAACTGGTATCTTTTATGTTGCAATCCGATTCGTCCCATTGCGTTGTATCGCCCTTAAAATTGAGCGCTCGGTACATCTTCACGTTTTTGTGTAGTGTGCTATCAGCAATCGAAGCGTAATCTTCAAGGGAAATCTCTTTTGCGGGTTCCGCGCTATGGATTCTGTTTTCGTCATTTGTACATGCAAATAGACTAAATGATAGGCAAATTAATGATATAGACGTGAATTTACAGGATGTCTTCATTTTTACTCCAAGTGGAAACTCCTTCTGTAAATAAAAATAGATAAAGTTCGTACGAAAAACAATAATTTGTGTGAACGGATTATAAAGAAATTCAGTAAAAGATGTTGCTTTCGTTGGTTTTTGTATATAAAAGAAAGTGCCGCGGCATCTCGTCGCGACACTTTGAGTATGTTATTGGTTATGATGTTATTCTACATATTTCTTGATGAGGCGGACCATCAAATCGGCGAGTTTTTCCACTTCGTAATCGCCGACAGAAGCTTCAATGTGCTTATTTCCGATGCCACTATCGTTTGTGAGGAATACGTATGTGCCGCCCGTCGCAAGCTCAAAGAATCTCAGCATAAATTCGGTGTCCTTATCCACGCCACTAGCAGCCACCGGGATAATCTTGATGCCGTTCTGGGCAAAGAGTGCAATGGATTTTTGCAGGCTTTCGATGACGTTGTCCTTATGGTGCGCAGGAGCGTCAAGAATCAAGAATGCGATACGTGCGCGAGCCGATTCGTTCCAGGAAAGTTTTTGCAAGGTCGCTTCTAGAGCATAGTCAACAGCTTCGGGATAGTCGCCACCACCGCCAGCTTTCTGTTTGGCGACAAATTCTTGAGTCGTTGAAACGTTATCTGAAAAATCATCGTATCGGGTGATGTATTCGTCTTGGAGATCGCGGTAGAATAATGCTGCTGTACGCAAAGCGATGTTGTTGCCCGAACTGGCATGATCTATAATGTAGTTCAGGTCAGAAATAAGGAAGCGGATTTCATCGGTCATGGAGCCTGTTGCATCCACGATGAATGCGATATCAGCCTTTGCTGCAGCCTGCTTGGCGTCTGCACTTACGACAACGTTGACATTGAGTTGTTCGTCGCCCTGCATTGTGAACTTTATCGGTTCGATATAGCTTGCGCCATTGACGTTGAGCGAATAATCTTCAGCAACAATTTCGCCATTATCATTGGCAAAAAGGCTCTGCCAGCAGTAAGCGAATCCTGCATTATCCGTCTTTGTGGAGAATTGTACGGAGCTACCCTTAAGGAGTTCCACGGGGACGTTTGCAATGGCCGTGTTATTCCCGTCGACAACTTGTACTGCCACTAAATTCTTGGGATAGAATTTCCAGTAGCTCGTTTTTTCGTAATACTTGTTTTCGTTGAGGAGCCCGCTCCAGAACTTCCAATTGTCGAGGTCGTTCCATTCTCCTGCCGTGAGTAATCCTGATGTTCTGTTGTTTGTGCCATCAAGGCCTCCCGCGCCGCTCGTTCCACCGACTCCACCTGCGCCACCTGGAAATCCTCCAGTTACGCTAACGCCTCCTGTAACCCCGCCTGTTAAACCGCCGGCTCCGCCGCCTTTAGTAGATGTGGTTGCTTCAGAGAAACCGCCTCCGAAACCACCGGGAGCGTCAGCGCCACCTTCGTAGCTATCAGTAAGGGCAAATTCATAGTCACCCAAAGGCGTATCTGTGGTATTTGTCGCGCTGCTTTTGGGCGTAACACTTGAAGAACTTTCTGTTCCCGAACTACTTTCAGCGGAGCTTTCTGTAGAACTTTCTGCAGAGCTTTCGACGCTCGAAAACATTAGAGAACTCGAAGAGATTGCAGAACTGCTTTCGACTTCGGGACTGTCGGCTGAGCTTTCAATACTTGAGCTTTCGATTCCAGCGCTTGTGGGGGTGTTTTCGGCTCCTGCGGCACTTGGGAAATTCCCGATGCTATCGTCGCTACAAGCTGCGCTCAATAGCGAAAACGCTATAACCGCCAACCATTTCTTTTTCATGTTAAGGTCTCCTTCTTGTTTCCTATAACATGAAATATAATTTTAGTACACAACAAAGATGTGTAAATTTTTGAAATATCGCTGTTTCTGTTGAGAAAATTGTCAAAATATTTTCTATATGCAACAAAGTGTTTTATATAGAAAACGAAAAATTCCATTTTGACACTTAGTGTCATTTTGTTTGGTTATATTTGTGGATTATGCAAAAGTTTTCGCTAAAGAATATCCGCTTTTTGATTGGTGAATTTGAAAAACGATTGGCCGATTTGAGGTCTTTTTCGGATTTTACATCTAAAGCGGAAACCGCTGTAAAAGAATCTGCCGATGCGGTTTTGAACGCCCTTATCAAGGAAAAGCTCGAAGGGGTATTTCTTGGGCGGCTGGATCTTGAGCCGGAAACTTTGCTTAGTTTGACCGAAAGAAAGGTCACAAACGCTTCTCATTTGATGGGCGTGTCCGAAAGCGTTCTTGCCAACGCATTTGCGGTCCCTGCGGCCGATGCAAAGAAAATCGTTGAGTATGTGGGGGAGCATTACGAAAATGCCCGAAAATCTGTCAATGTGAAGTTGAATGTTGACGAGAAAACGCGGGAATCATCTGACCTTGTCCGGGCTCTTTACGTTTATCGTCATGGGCTTCCGTTAGCGCAAAAATGCCAAGAGTATTTGAAAGAAAACGAGGCGCGTGTCATTGAAAATATCAACGCTTTGCGCCCCTATACGAGTTCGTTCAGGTTTGTGGCATCGCTCCTTTTTAACAGGGAGGCGAAAGCCCGATTCAATGCGCTGAACGAAATTTATGAGAGTGATTTTTGGCAGCGTTCTGCGTCTTTGCTCTCTGAATTGCAAACGCTAATAACGGCAGATCCGTCGTTTGCGTGGGAGGCGTTTTCTCAATCACCGATTCCGTTCTTTACCGACTTGGAAAGGATTTGCCCTTACGCATTGGGCAATGAAGAAATTGTTTCGTCGGAATTGCCGAAGGAAATTCTTGACGAACGGACGAATTTAGACGGCTTAAAGACGCAGCTGCGCCAATATCAAGTTCTTGGCGTGAAGTTTATTTTGCACCAGGGGCGAGTTTTGCTAGGGGACGAAATGGGCCTCGGTAAAACGGTCGAAGCGATTGCCGCACTGGTGACATTGAAAAATTTGGGTGAAACCCATTTTATGGTCATTTGCCCGGCGAGCATTTTGGTGAACTGGATTCGCGAAATCCAGAAGCTTTGTGATATCCCAGCCGTAAAAATCCACGGACCGGACAAGTTTATTTATTTTGATGCGTGGAAAAAGAATGGGGGAGTCGCCGTTACGACTTATGAAACTTCGAGACAACTGGAATTATCTGAAAAAGATTCCATTTCGATGGTTGTTGTCGATGAAGCGCATTACATCAAGAATCCGGGGAGCCAACGCACCGTGAGTGTCCGCAAATTATGCAAGCACTCTAATCGCTTGTTGCTAATGACAGGTACAGCTCTCGAAAATCGCACGAAAGAAATGCTCTTCTTGTTGCAAATTCTCCGTCCGAAGATTGCGTCAATGGCGATGGGCTTTGCTAAAGAAAGTACTAGCCAAGAATTTATGCAGATGATTGCGCCGATTTACTATCGGCGAAAGCGCGAAGATGTCTTGAAGGAATTGCCGGAGCTCATCGAAGAAGAATCGTGGATTGAAGGTGGCGATGCTGAGATGGCTGCATACGAAGAAGCGGCTGTTAAAGAAGAATTCATGACGATGCGCCGAGTTTCTTTTAATGTCGATGATTTTGAACAGTCCGGAAAGCTGAAGCGAATCAAGGAGATTGTTCGTCAGGCAAAATTTGAAAACCGCAAGGTTCTCGTCTTTTCATTTTTCTTGGAAACGATCAAGAAAGTTTGCGTATATTTGAATGATTCTTGCATGGAGCCTATTACGGGTGCGGTGCCTGTGAGCCATAGGCAAGAAATTATCGATGCGTTTGAAAAATCCCCTGCAGGGACTGTTCTCCCGTTGCAAATCAACGCGGGCGGGCTGGGCTTGAACATTCAGGCGGCGAATGTGGTCATTTTGTGCGAACCGCAGCTGAAGCCGAGTGCCGAAATGCAGGCGATTTCTCGCGCATACCGAATGGGTCAGGTTCGAAATGTGCTTGTGTACAGGCTTTTGATGCTTGATTCGATTGACGAGAAAATCAACACTCTGCTCAAATTTAAAAAGCAAGTCTTTAATACGTTTGCCGATAAGTCTCTGTCCGGGACGCAGGATTTGGAAATCAGTCCTGATGAAATCAAGAATCTTTTCAAGAAAGAAGTTGAGCGAATCCGTGCCGCGCAAGGGAGCGTTCCGACAGACAAAAGTCTTATTGCAGAAAACGAGTGGCTTGGAAAAGAAACGAATGAAGAAATAAATGAATTTGGCTATCGGGAACATGATCCGGTTTTGATAACGCCGGATTTTATGCGGAAAACCTGCGAACGCTACAATGAGCTCTATTTTGAAGGCGTGCTAGACGTAGACCGGTTGACTTTTGAATTGGACTATAGTTCTAGTTATTTGGCCTGTTTTGTCCCTAACTATTTAAGCATCGTATTCAGCCGCCATTTTGAATTTGATTACCGGAAATACCGCAATACGATGGTGCATGAAATGTGCCATTATTACCTGTATTCATTTTCGGGAGAAAATAGATCCGATAACACTTTCAAATATGAGACGGTTCACGGCAAAGCATTCCAGGATTTGGTCGACAGATTGAATTCTAAACATGCTGAGCTCAATGTGATGCTTAGAGATTGTGATTGCTAAAATTGGGTATAACGCCATAAAGCTATTGTCATTTTATCAAGACAAATTCGATTTTAGCCTTATATAAAGTGAATTTTTCAACTTACTTTAAAGAAAGTAAGGGACAAAAAGGAGGCTTTATGACGTATTCAATGAAGAGATTTTCTCTTTTTGCGCTCTCCATCGCATTTTTGAGCACTCTTGCCTGTGCTGCAACGATAAACGTTGACATGGGCAAAGAATACCAGCGCATCAGCGGCTTTGGTGCAGCATCAGCATGGGCGGGTTCCATTACCGACAAGAACGCCGCCTTCCTTTGGGATTCCACTAGCGGCGCGGGGCTTACGCTGCATCGCATCCGCATTGCTCCGGACGGCTCCACCTCCGAAACAAGTATCGCCAAAAAGGCGAGTGAATACGGCGTCAAAGTTTGGGCTGCTCCGTGGACATCCAAATATACTGTCAATTACGATGGCGATAAAAAACATTTGGATTTCAATCACGCCCAGGACTGGGCAAACACCATCTTAAAGTTTACGCAAGACATGCGAAAAGCTGGAGTCAACTTATACGCGATTTCGTCGCAAAATGAGCCTGACGGCACCGGCGACAACCACTACGAACCCGATGAATTGGCCCGTTGGGTCGGCGACTATCTTGGCCCCACTCTCGATACCACGGGCATCAAAATCATAGGCACTGAAGCCATCAACTGGTACGGATTCCCCAATTATAAAAAAGCATTCTTCAACAATCCCGCCGCTCTGAAATATACGGACATTTTTGGAACGCACGAATATGGCGGAGATCCCGCCGCTTACCCTGAAATTCACGAAGCCGGCAAGGAATTCTGGGAAACCGAAGTCTACGATCTCGGAAGCAACAAAGAAGACGTTGGCATGGGAAGCGCTCTCCGCGTTGCAAACATGATTCACGACGCCCTTACGATTTCGAATATGAACGCCTGGCATTTCTGGTGGATTTATTCCTGCAGCGAACCCAGCTGCGGCAACGGAGCGCTTTGGCCGCAAGGACAAGGCAACCCCGATAACGTGGAGCCTACCAAGCGACTCTGGGTCATGGGGAACTTCAGCCGTTTCGCGCGACCCGGCGCGAGGAGAATCGATGCTACCAAGAATCCCGAAAGAGATGTAAAGGTCACCGCCTACCGCGACTCCCTCAAGACGAAAATCGCAGTCGTCATTCTCAATTCCAAGAACGAGGAATTCAAGGCTGACTTTGACTTCGGAAACACAAAGATTGGAAGCTTCAAGCCCTATGTCACCGACGACAATAACAACCTCAAGGAAGGAAGCGAAATCAAGGTTGACGGTACAAAATGCAGTTACATCGCCCCGGCTCGCAGTGCAACGACCGTCGAATTCGTTCTGTGGCAAGAACCAAAGGTGGAACCGCCCAAGGATTCAACAGAAGCAATTGCTTTCAGAAGGATTTCTGCACCCCGAGTTCTTCAAAACACATATAAAGTGTTTAGTCCGATTGGTTCGTTTATCGGCGAATTTCAGGCAGGCGATGTCGGCGAACTCCGCAATACCCTGGCAAATGCAGGCTTAAGCCGCGGCATTTATATGGTCAAATGCGGGAATGCGAAGACGCAACGTATTGTTTTGAGATAAGTGAATGGTCGCCCCGCAAGGGACGACTTTTTTAATTCGCTGAGGTGTATGAAAAAGTGGTGAGTCGGTGGACGCTATTTGAGTATCGTCATCGCCCATTGAGGAATGTTGTCTGTGTAGCTTTTAACCAGTTCTCCATCCGACATTCTGAACAAAAGCGAAGCGTCCTGGTCTTCAACCGAATTGTCATAAACATAAAGACGATCCACCGATGGAATTATCTTCTTGCAGTTGAAAATGGACTTCTGGTATCTAGAAATAATCTTGGAAATCGGGACGTCATGACCGCCCTGTATCACTCGCTTTGCAATTCTTGCTGCATTGATGGACGGGTGCGATGTAGCAACGAAAAACAAGCGAATGAAATATCCCTGCTGTTTTGCGCGGCAAACAAAGTCGACTTTTTCATCAGAAGAGAAAACAGACTCAAAAATAAGACTTTGATGATTTTTCAAAGATTCTTCGCGCCAAGATTTGCAATAGCGGGCTGCATCAAGAATGGCTTCAGGAGAATTCCAGTCTCCAAAGCGTTCCTGGGCTATGTTATCCGGATTGATATAGACGGCATTTTCTAGCCATTCGTGCTTAAGTATCTTCGATGTTATGGTTGTTTTTCCCGAACCGTTAGGACCGGCAACGACAATAAGTACTGGACGATGTTCCTCAGCCATAATAGCCCTGTTAACGGATTGTTGCGGCTGCTTTTTCAATTTCTTCAAAAAAACGTTTGGTGGCGTCTGCATTAGCTTTGCGGGCGTCTTCGGCTGCTTCCCTCATAATTTGGGCAAGCATTTCATCGGTCGGCTCTTCCATGTCCGTCAATCTGTAAGAATCAATGCTTTTTGTCGTTGTCATAGGGGCTCCTTGATGCCGTAATACTCCTAATATAGTTTTTTAGGGGCAAAAACACAAGTTTTTGGTCGCTTTGGTTTTGAAAAGGGGCGTTATAACAGCGCCCAAGGGGAATTGTATGGGCGTTCCTGCACATATATGTGCGGTCGGGCTATATTCTAGGGGCAATCGGCGGCGCTTGTGCTTGCCGAGCACTTCCCAGAACCAAGCCTCGCTACGCGAGGCTCGGCCCCAAGGGGTCACTTATAGAAACACTTGGGAGTTTACTCCCTTAGTGTTCTTATCCCCTTTGGGGAATCCCTAACGCGAATGCTGGGGAAAAAAGCTACTTCAGGTTTTCAATGAAAGAATTCAGAAGAGTTTCGCTGATATGCCTTTTGGACATCCGAAGAATTTCTGCACAAGCCGATGCTTCTTCCTTGTTCAACAATCCATTCTCGTTGGCGGCAATCAAAATGCCTATCGTGCCGGTAATACGCAGTTTCATCGTTGTGGCTACGTGCCTTGCACGAACTTCGTCAACAATCAAAAGATCACTCTTGTTTTCGTCGGAATAGACGATGGCTTCGCTTTCGCCAAGATCCAAGTCCGTTATACGCATCAGCATGCCGACGGCATTGCTGTTGCTGACTGAAACCCTTTTGAAAAATTCACAAGACTTCACCTGTTCGGCTTCTTCCTGAAAATCCTGGTTTGAAGTCAATTCTTCGTAAACGGCTTCAGGAAGCAGGACCTTGCCAAACAGTTTTCCAAGAATGTCAAGACGATTGATTTTAAGGAAAGAGATTATCGGAGTTGATCAGATACGACAATCATTCTTACCTCTTGGAAAGGAGTTCCATGACGTTGGCGGCATCCTGTTTGGCTTCATCCCAGTTCTGGTCGATATAGGGAATGCCCTCGCTTCCGTAAAGTTCGATGAGTTCCCATTTGGAAAAGCCCAAAATTTCCGCGGCACGCCCATGGGAAATAGTCTCGTTCTTGATAAACGGATACAACAGCAACGCATTGCGGCGGAGTTCGTCGCTCTTGTTATCGCACACCATAAGGTCTGCAATATCTTCTGGAATGTCTATTGTTACTGTCGCCATAGGATTCCTCCAACCCCAATATACATTTTTTGGGGCGAAAACGCAAATTTGGGGTGGTTTGGCGTTTAAATAAGGCTGTTTTTCGCCAAAAGATGGGCTTGCGTTAATCCCAAGGTGTTGTAAAAATTTATATTTCCGTTGACATATTGAATTAGAGTAGTACTCTTGTTCCCGCTTTGAAAAGTCTGGTAAACTTTTGTGAGGCGTTAGCCTTGCTATCTGGGAAGAAGACGAATGCTCACACCGATCGGGTGTGGGTCGTTGGGCGTTTGCCCACGGTTTTGATCAGTCATTTGGACTGACGATTTCCGTCGTGCTTAAGATAGCGGGTTTACCAGAGCCTTCAAAGCATAAGCCGAGCGACACCATGCCTTTTCTTGTTTTCTGAAAAAGTATGGTTCGCAGAAATGGTCATTCTGGAGTGTAGCCGAAGGCGAAACGATAGAATCCATAGACTTAGTTGTTAGCTGAATGCGGACAACCTCTGACGGCTTATTGAATAAGACCGCTGCTCGCAGACTGCGCTGAGCAGGAAGGTCTTGAAAATGAAAACGGGTCACCCTCTAGAAAGAATCTTGCAAGATTATGAAAACAATAAGGACCGGTTTTGGAGAAGTGAACTCCAGTATTACAAGTGTTTGCCTAATCTGAGCATGGCACTGGAAGAGGCTGGATTGTTTCACAAAGATGCGACGCATCGCGGAAATCACCAACGCCGAATTTTAAAGACAAGTAGGGATTTTTTTGCAAAGGGTTTGTGTTCAGATAAAATAAAAACTCGCATTGAAAAAAGTGAAAATTTTGAAGTGCTCTATAAAATTGTAGATGAACTTCGTGGTCTTGGAATAGGGAAATTAACCGTTTATGACACGACTATGCGTCTAGGCGCATTTCTAGAAAAGCAAAAGCGAAAACGTTTCAGACCTTTAGGAGTTTATCTACATAATGGTGCTATGGATGGCGCAAAAAAGTTGCTGTCTCGTGGATTGATTCAAGGACCTCTGTCATCTGTTGTGTCAATTGATGTTTTTTCGGACATTTTCCCCGGGCTTGAAACGTGGGAAATTGAAGAAGTCCTCTGTTTGTATAAGCATAACTTTTAGCAGGGTTTATTAAAAAGGTGAAAAAATATGAATAGCTACTACAAAAAAATAATGATTACTTTTGTTGCTCTTGTTTTGGGGACAAATCCTCTTTGGGCAAAGCAAATGGAAAAATGTGTGGTCAAGGAACAACGTTTTGAACGAGTTCCAGACCTTCTTTTTGGAGGCTATGCTAAAATGCCATATTGTCATGTATTTTGTCCAAGCGTGGGAGAACTTGATTTAAGAGGGGATTGCCAAGAGATCTGGTACTGCATAGGCCAATATGGGGATGGTCAACCTGGACAAGCTTTTGTGAGAGAATCATTCCAAAAATTCCATGGGAATTGTCCTACAAAAAAACAATTGGACAAGTACATTGCAGACAAAGAAAAGAAGCAAAAGGCCGAGGAAGAAAAGAAGCGGAAGAAAGAGGAGGCGGAAAGAAAAAGACTTGATAAAAAAATTCAAGATGAATCAGAAAGAAAATACAACAAATTATGTTCTGTAGAAGGAAATGGCTCTAGAGGGACGATGATAGATTCCCGTGACGGAACGGAATATGCTACCGTTCAAATTTGTTCGCAAGTTTGGATGGCCGAAAACCTGTATTACGAAATGGATGGCAGCGTTTGCTTAGACAACAAAAAGTCAAAGTGCGCAAAATATGGACGTTATTATATATGGTACTCCGCTAAATCCGCATGCCCAGACGGATGGCGCTTGCCGACTGCAGAGGATTTTAGAACTTTGATGTGGGTGGCTGCTTGGGGCGTTACTGTAGATTCTTCGGAGCGTTTCTACGAAAAAGCAGCAAAAGAAAGAAAGGCTGCATTGAAGTTGATGTCTTCGGATTTCGATGGGGGGCTGGATACTTATGGCTTTGCTGCGATTCCGACGGGGTATGTTAGATATCCGACTCGTGCACATGCTCGAAAAAGGGCTGAATATGATGCTTCAATAAATAATAATGATCCGATGCTAAGAATGATGAACGGAGCTAAAACCATTCCCGAAGAAATCGATTTAGGAGATTATGCTCAATTTATTACTGATGGTAGATATTCCAAATTTTGGTCATCAACAGAAGAAACTCGCCCTAATCCATATAATCCAACAAAGATTGATAGTACAGGTTCTGCGGTTGTGTTAAGTCTGTCTGCGGCTGCTGATTATGGATACAATGCCATAAAAGGAGTTCGTTACAAGAGCAATGGAGACGAATTTGATGCTTATCCAGTTCGCTGCATCAAGGATAACGAATAAGGAATGATAAATATGAAAAACTTTATTTTATTTGTTTTGTTATTGATGGCTGCTTCCTTCGCTGGAGAATCTTGCAAAAATACGTATCAACGCTATGTCAAGTTGGTTCCTGATCAAGAAACAATAGATTGTTGGCTGACAAATGAAAAAGAAGGGAATGTCAAAGGCTTCTTCTTTAATTTGAAAGGCGGTACACCAGGCGCTCTTGTTTATGACAACAGTGCTCCTGTGCTTGGGCATAAATGGTTGAAATTGTATAAAGGTGAAGATATTCGTAAAAAAGGAGTAAAATGCTATTTAGCTTATAGACCGGATAATACGTTCATGACTTCGAAACAAATTGTATCTAAGCTTTTGGGTATTTTGAAATGTGAAAAAGGCTTTAGTGCTCATCTAGGCAAATCATTTACTCCAAATGAGGGTGTCTTGACAGATTCGCGAGATGGAAAAGAATACAAGACAGTTCAGATTGGACAACAAGTTTGGATGGCAGAGAATTTGAACTACAAAGCTAAGGGGAGTATGTGTCCTGACAATAACCCTTCGAATTGTACCAAATATGGACGCCTTTATGATTGGAGTATGGCGAAACGTTCTTGCCCGGCGGGATGGCATTTGCCTAATACTGATGAAATAGAGACATTGGTAAATCTTCTTGGTGGAAAGAGCGTGGCTCGCAAAATACTGAAAATAGCCAATGATTGTGATGATTATGATTGTGGATCGGATGATTTTGGCTTTGCGGTTCTCCCTGCTGGAACATTCTCGTCATCAAACGAAAAATTTCGTGATATAGATATTCAACCATATTTTTGGACAGCAAAGGAAAGCCGGAACAGTTTTAAGGATGGATTATATTGGGATTTGAGCAATTTATCTGGGAATTTTAGTGACTCTGATAAAGATGACGGAATGTCTGTCCGTTGCCTTAGAAACGAGTTAAGCGAAAAAAATAATATTCATGAAGAGGATTCTGATAATGAAAAAGAAAAAATTGTTGTTTCTTCGCAGAAAGGCATGATGCTTGACCCTCGTGATAATCAAAAATACAAGACTGTTACAATTGGAACTCAAACATGGATGGCGGAAAATATTAGATACAAGACAGCTTCTAGTATCTGTTACGGGAATACTTCGTCTGATTGTGCAAAGTATGGGCGGTACTACACTTTTGGTGATGCGTATAACGTTTGCCCAAGTGGCTGGCATTTGCCTAGTGCAAAAGAATTTGCTGTTTTACTCAAGTCTATTGGTGGTGAATCCAAAGCAGGAGGTAAGCTAAAATCTCAAAATGATTGGAATGTCAATAATAATAAATGTAATGGAACGGATGATTACGGATTTGCAGCTTTACCTACAGGTATGATGATGAATGAATATGAATCGTTTGGCAAGGGTAGAGAATCTTATTTCTGGAGCGAGACGGATGAACGCCCTAACAGCATATACGTATTGAAAATACATTGCGATACTGAATCTGCTACGGTAGGCTGGACCGTTGAACCTGATTACGGCATACCTGTCCGATGCATTAAGGATTGACAATTTTTTAGAGGTGAAAAATGAATGTTCTAAAATTTGGCGTTGCTGTCATGGCGCTTTTGACAGTAACATCCTGCAAGCAGGACGGGGCTAAGACAGACTCCGCTACAACTGATTCCCCAAAAAATACTCAGGTTGCCACTAATGATGAAAAACCTTTCAAGACCTTCACGTTCGGAAACAAGGTTTGGATGGTGGAAAATCTGAAGGTGAATGCCGAAGGAAACCGTTGTGAAGGAGACTGCAATAAATTTGGAAGACTGTATGACTGGAATACTGCTATGAAAGCATGTCCTAAAGGATGGCATCTTCCTGCAATGAGTGAGTTTCAAGCGCTGCTAGCGGTGTTCTTTGATTCGACGAGCTTTAGTGCTTGGCAAGAAAGTTTGTTGGGAAGGAATACCTTGTTTTGGAGCTCTGTTGAACAAAATGCAGATTCGTCTTTTGCTGTAGAAATTAAGAATGTGGATACTTCTGGTGGTCCAGGAAATAAGGAAATCGCTGTTATTCCTACTGTTTCTAAATCAAGTTTTGCCTATGTTCGCTGTGTTCAAGGTTCTCCTATAAATGATAGCCTGTGGCTTAAGCAGCAGGAGCAGGAGGCTTTGGATGCACAGAATTCATGTAGCCGTAGTGCAGCGGATATTATGAAAGTTGTACGCCAGAAAACACCAAGCCTTCGGCAGATTTATAATAAGGCTCTGAAGAAAAAGAAGAATTTTCAAGGAAAGGTAAAAATCAAGTTTGTCATTAAGCCGGAAGGAAACGTCGCTGAAACTTCTGTTGATTCTTCTACGACGGGGAATGATGCTTTTGACAACGAAATCAGCGCTGCCGTTAAACTGTGGAACTTCGGTAAACATAAATGTAATGACGGAAACTTAGCGAACGTAACGACGGTAACGATTCCGTTTACTTTCAGTGAGTAAAAAACTTATACAGAGGGAAAAATGAAAAATCTTCTTAAAATAATGCTTGCCGCATCCTTGTGTATGTCAGTTTCTTTTGCGGCTCCACAGAAAGAAACGATAAAGGATCCACGCGATGGAAAAACGTACAAGACTGTAAAGATTGGCGACCAAGTCTGGATGGCGGAGAACTTAGCTTTCGAAATAAACGAGATAAACGGGAATCCTGGGAGCACCAATGATTGCTTGATTCTTGGCGGTAACGGAAAAAAAGCGAATTGTAAAAAATATGGCCGATATTATTCGGCGATGGCCGCTGCAACAACTGCTTGCCCTGATGGTTGGCGTTTGCCGAGTGCTGCAGAATTTAAAAAATTATTGGATTATACAGGAAATTCCATAGACCTTAAATCAAAAAAAGGGTGGAACACCTACCAGCAACCGAGCGGGAATGGAACTGATAAATACGGATTCAATGCTCAACCTTCAGGTGGATGTATTGTAGCCCAGGATGCTAAATGTGCTTATATGGATGAAGGAAAATACGCCTATTTTTGGACATCTTCGATGCAATGGAACTCTGCAGAGGATGCCATTTTGCAACAATCGGTGCCAGAGGGGATTGCTTATGCATTTTTGGGAGCACCGCATGCTGATTATGGTTTTGATGTTGCTCCACAAAAAAAAGCAATTTCGATGTGGTATCCTGTCCGTTGCATTCAGGATGAAAAAAAGAATGTAGGAGATGGGTTGGCCGGCTTGTTATCGGGGAATGCTAATGTTAGCGAACAGAAAAAAAGTGACGATTTTGATGAAGGGCGTTGTTCTAATTCAAATGTTCTTGATTTGACGGTTCTCCTTAAAGATGATTATGTGGCAATTGGAGCACGAGGTGGTTTTCAACCCAATATTTATTTCAACGAAATGTGGACATTCCGTTGCAAGGCAAACGGACAACGTGTGACTTATACTGCAAAGGATGTTCAGGAAAATTTAGGGAGAGGGTATGGTCCGAAATGCCCTAACGGTAAGGAAATATCGCCAGATAAGTATATAAATGAACTTGAAAAGATTGAATTATGGACAATAGAAAATGAATCGGTGGATATGCTTGTAGAAGATATGTTGATGAATGAACTTTCTAGAATTTACAATCAATTCAAGAATTTGGAAGACGCCGGTAAGATTACCATCTTCATTGATGATAAACGAAACCATGATATGAAATGGATTAAGAAAAAATATGGCCCTATCTTAAATAAGATTCAGAAATTAGGATTTAAGGAAATATATTTTCCGAGTGATGTTGAAAGTAGTATGCGTTCTGAAACAGAAAATGCAATTTATTACGATACTCGTTTTGTCATTAAATATGACGATGCTCATGCAAATCAATTATATAAAACATTTGGTGTGAGAAAACCATCCGAAGCCAATTTTGCAAAAGAAAATAAGAGATGTCATAATTCACTTGTGACGATTGAAATGAAAAATGAGCAGGCGTTTAAAGAAAAGATGGACAAAGCTTTTAAAGATTCTGCAGTAGTGAATAAAATTTTGAAAGATGTTGCATCCAAGATGAGTAAAGAAAAAGATCCTAGCGAGTCTAGTGGCGGTGGTATAGGAGATGGTTTGGCTGGTCTTTTCAGTGGAGGAAACGGAAAAAACGCGACTAAAGCAATTGGTAACATTGAAAGCCCTTCCGCTGATGATGTTGGCGTAACTGGTTCTATTGACCATGAACATGTTATGAAGGTTGTGCGGCAACGCCTTCCGGGGCTGCGCCATATTTACAACAAATACTTGAAGAAGAAACCGGGCTTTCAAGGCAAGGTTGTTCTAAAATTAGATGTGAATGCAAATGGTCAAGTTACTTATATATCTGTAACTTCTTCGACAGCGAATTATCCTGAATTTGAAAACGAAATTGCTGAAGCCGTGAGTCGCTGGAAATTTGAAAATAGTACAGGAAACACTATCATAACAATTCCATGTACATTTAAAATAAATGAATGAAAAATGTCTTTTGATAACAAAAACAGGTGTTCCGTTTGACACACCTGTTTGTTTATAAGGCGATTCCGGCTCGGAGGCCGGAATGACAATTAGGGTGGGGGGCCCTTCGACAAGCTCAGGGACCTTTCCCTAATAACTCACTTACTTCTTCACATGCCTATGGTACTCCTGCAAACTGCAGACTTCGAATCTTCCGAAGTCGTGCTTGTCCATGAGGCCTTCGACAGTGGAGGTGAGGGCGGCGATGGTCGTCGTGATAGGAATGCCCGAGACAACGGCCTTGGAGCGCATCTGGATTTCGTCGACCATGGCTTCGGCGCCGGTTTCGGTGGTGTTCACGATCCACTGCACTTCCTTATCGTGGATAAGGTCGAGCAGGTTCGGGCGGCCACGTGAGATGCGGAACACGGCGCGGGTCTTGATGCCTTCGTTGTAGAGCATCGTAGAGGTGCCGCGGGTGGCGTACAGTTCGTATCCGAGGTTCACGAGTTGTCGAATGAGCGGGACGGCCTTCTGCTTGTCTTCGTCCTTGAGCGAGACGAAGATGTTGCCCTGGCTCGGGACCTTGTTGCCCGATGCCAGCTGGCTCTTGAGGTAGGCAAGACCGCGGTCGCGATCGATGCTCATGACTTCGCCGGTGGATTTCATTTCCGGAGAAAGCGTGATATCGACACCCGGGAACTTGACGAACGGGAAGACAGCTTCCTTGACGCTCACGTAAGGCACATGGACTTCTTCAGTGAATCCTATCTGTTCGAGAGATTCGCCGGTCATGCAGCGTGTTGCATAGCTTGCGAGCGGGACGCCGATGGACTTGGAAACGAACGGCACGGTGCGGGATGCACGCGGGTTCACTTCGATCATGTAGAGTTCGCCATCCTTGACTGCGAGCTGCATGTTCATGAGACCAACGACATGGAGTTCCTTGGCAAATTCCTTGGCGAATTCACGGACCTTGTCCTGAATTTCCTTGGAGAGGGTCATCGGCGGGATAACGCTAGCGGAGTCACCGGAGTGGATGCCTGCGGGTTCCACGTGTTCCATGATGGCGCCGATAACAGTGTGCTTGCCGTCGCTGATGCAGTCCACATCGAGTTCGGTTGCGTCTTCGAGGAAGCGGTCGATGAGGATCGGCTTGCCTTCGCCAATGGCGGCTGCTTCTTCCACGAACTTGCGGAGGTACTTTTCCTTGTAGACAATCACCATGCCGCGGCCACCGAGAACGAAGCTCGGGCGCACGAGAACCGGGTAACCGATTTTGTCGACAATGGCGAGGGCTTCTTCGACGTTGTGTGCAATGCCGCTTTCAGCCTGCTTGATGCCAATCTTGGTGACGAGCTGCTTGAAGAAGTCGCGGTCTTCGGCGAGGTCGATGTCTTCGGGGCTTGTACCGATGACATTTGCACCTGCCTTCTTGAGACGCATAGCAAGGTTCAGCGGAGTCTGACCACCGAACTGAACGATCACGCCCGCGCACTTTTCGCGTTCGTAAATGCCCATCACGTCTTCGAGCGTAAGCGGTTCAAAGTAGAGCTTGTCCGAAGTATCGTAGTCGGTAGAAACCGTTTCGGGGTTAGAGTTCACCATGATGACTTCGAAGCCGTGCTTGCGGAGCGTGAATGCAGCGTGGCAGCAGCAGTAGTCAAATTCAATGCCTTGGCCGATTCTGTTCGGACCGCCACCGAGCACCATGATGCGCTTTTTGCTCTGGTGACCCGGAATTTCGCGGACCGGTTCGGTATTGTCGGCGTAGCAGCTATAGTAGTAAGGAGTGATGGCTTCAAATTCGCCAGCGCAAGTATCGACGGAGTAGTAGCTCGGGACGAGGCCAATCTGCTTACGCACTGCCATGACTTCTTCTGGAGTCTTGTGGAAGAGGTAACCGATCTGGATATCGCTGAAGCCGAATTCCTTAGCCTGGCGGAAGAGAGCCTTATCCTTGGCGAGGTTTTCGAGAGAACCTGCTGCCGTGATTTCGTCTTCGAAGCAGGCGAGTTCTTCGAGGTGGCGGAGGAAATAGCGGTCAATTTTCGTGAGCTCGTACAACTTCTCAACGCCCCACTTGCGGCGCAGTGCTTCGTGCAGCACGAAGATGCGTTCGGCACTCGGGCGAGCGACTTCCTTGGCGAGCGTTTCGTCGTCGTATTCCTTGAACTTTTCGCACTTGGCGCAGGCTCCGAATCCGCCGAATCCCGTTTCGAGAGAGCGGAGAGCCTTCTGCATGGCCTGCTTGAAGTTCGTACCGATGGCCATGGCTTCACCCACAGACTTCATCTGGGTGCCGAGCGTGGAATCTGCCTTCGGGAACTTTTCGAACGTGAAACGCGGAACCTTCACGACAACGTAGTCGAGAGCCGGTTCAAAGCAGCTCGGGGTTGTTTGCGTAATGTCGTTGCGGAGTTCGTCGAGGGTGTAGCCCACGGCGAGGAGGGCCGCAATCTTTGCGATGGGGAAGCCCGTTGCCTTGGAGGCGAGCGCCGAAGAACGGCTCACGCGGGGGTTCATTTCGATGATGATGCGGCGGCCGGTCTTGGGTTCAATAGCCCACTGCACGTTGGATCCGCCGGTTTCCACGCCGATGGCTTCCATAACCTTCAGGGAGTCGTCACGCATGGCCTGGTAGGCGCGGTCATCAAGGCTCTGGATCGGGGCGACCGTAATGGAGTCGCCGGTGTGCACGCCCATGGGGTCGAGGTTTTCAATGGAGCACACGATAACGGCATTGCCCTTCTTGTCGCGCATGACTTCCATTTCGAATTCTTTCCAGCCGAGGAGCGATTCTTCGATAAGGACTTCGTTGTTGAGCGAGGCGTCGAGACCGCGGTTCACGATGGTCTCGAATTCTTCTTCGTTGTGGGCGATGCCGCCGCCGGTACCACCGAGGGTGAAGCCCGGACGGATAATCAGCGGCCAGCTGCCGATGGTGTGGGCGATAGCGGTCGCTTCGCTCATGGAGTGTGCAGAACCGGAGCGCGGGAGGTCCAGCCCAATCTTGAGCATGGCTTCCTTGAACAAGTGGCGGTCTTCGGCGCGCTGGATGGACTGCGCCTTTGCGCCGATGAGTTCCACCTGGTAGCGGTCCAAAATGCCGCGCTCGTTCAGTTCCATCGCGAGGTTCAAAGCCGTCTGGCCACCGAGTGTGGGGAGCAATGCATCGGGGCGTTCGCGGCGGATGATTTCGTGCAGAATATCGACACTCAGCGGTTCGATGTAGGTGCGGTCGGCCATCTCGGGGTCGGTCATGATGGTGGCCGGGTTAGAGTTCACCAGCACCACTTCGTAGCCTTCGCGGCGCAGCACCTTGCAGGCCTGCACGCCGGAGTAGTCGAATTCGCAGCCCTGGCCAATCACGATCGGGCCAGAACCAATGAGCATAATCTTCTTGATGTCGGTACGCTTAGGCATTCTTGCCTCCCTTGAAAGCTTCAATCATCTTCTTGAATTCTTCGAACAAGTACATGGAATCGTTTGGTCCCGGAGCAGATTCCGGATGGTACTGCACGCTGAATGCCGGGAATTTTTTGTGGCGGATGCCTTCGACCGTGTTGTCGTTCAGGTTGATGTGCGTGACTTCGACATCGGCGGGGAGAGACGTTTCGTCAATGGCGTAGTTGTGGTTTTGCGACGTGATTTCGACAGCGCCTGTCAAGAGGTTCTTGACAGGATGGTTGCAGCCGTGGTGGCCGAACTTGAGCTTGGAAACTTTAGCACCGAGAGCAAGGCCGAGGAGTTGGTTACCCAGGCAAATTCCCATGAGAGGAATCTTGCCGAGGAGCTGTTTGACCATGTTGTAAACTTGCGGTAAGGAGTTTGGGTCGGCGGGGCCGTTCGAGAGGAACACGCCATCCGGCTTTTGTTCCATGATCATTTCGTAGCTCGTGCCAATCGGCATAACCGTGATGCGCATGTCCTGGGCGGCGAGGTTTCTCAAGATGTTCGTCTTGATACCGAAATCGAGGGCGACAATGTGGTACTTGCCTTCATCGTTGAATTCGTAGCCGTTCGGGTCACTCACCTTGCTCGCATAATCCTGACCGTCGAGGCCTTCCCAAGCCTTTGCCTTTGCGATAGCTTCGGCTTCGGTCATTTCCGTGTCTTCGACGTGGAGGTAAGCCTTCTGGGCACCGTGTTCGCGGAGGTGGAGCGTGAGGGCGCGAGTATCGACGCCTGCAATGCCTGCCTTTTTCTGGGCGAGCATGTAATCATGAAGCGATTCTTCGTTCAGTTCCTTGGAAACCCAGTCGAGTGAGTTCACGACAATGCCGTTCAAGAAAATCTGACGGGATTCGGACTTTTCAAAGTTCGTAGCGTAAGCGCCAACTTCGGCCGTGGTGAAAACCACGAACTGACCGGCGTAAGACGGGTCGGTTAAAATCTGCTTGTAGCCAGCCATACCGGTATTGAACACGGCTTCGCCGACGGTGTCTTTCTTTTCGCCAAAGGCGTAACCGTGGAATACGGCTCCGTCAGCCAAGGCGATGAACGCTTTGCGCTCGCGCTTTGCTTTCCATTGAAATTTTTCGTTCATGATTTACCTTACGTCACAGTTGTTGGGGTAAAAAGAAAGGCAAAAGCTAAATGCCTTTGCCTTAAAAATAAAACTCTTAAAAAAATGAATAGTCTTGTCAAAAACTGAAACCCAACCGACCTTTTTGTGGGTCGGAACTGCTTCCTTGAAGGCGAGCTCGAAGTCAACAAGTTCCATTCTTTTCATCGGGGGGCAATTATAGTAAAAAGATGGGTTAATGACAATCCATATTTCAGAAAAATTTTTACGCTGTTTTAGACATTTTGTTTAGAAAAACAAGTGTTTTCACTAATTGTAAAAACTGACACGAAAAGGCTAGCAAAACTAAAATCAACAACCATTTTTTTTCAAAATTTTAGAAATAGTTTGCTTTTTTGTGCAGTAAATATTATATTTAGTGAACAAAAAGGCAAGTAAACAAGTGTGTCGTTAAAAACGATGGGTAAAAATGGATTTACGCGATAAACTGAACATTCTAGGCGACGCCGCCAAGTACGATGTTTCGTGCTCGTCGAGCGGTTCCAAGCGCAATTCGCCAAAAGGCGGAATGGGGTGCGGGCATAGCTCAGGCATTTGCCATACGTGGAGCGCCGATGGACGCTGCATTTCGCTTTTAAAAGTGCTGTTCAGTAACGCCTGCAAGTACGATTGCGCCTATTGCGTGAACCGACGCAGTAACGACATCCCGCGAGCAACTTTTACGCCCAAAGAACTCATCAACCTTACGTTGGAATTTTACCGCCGTAATTACATTGAAGGGCTTTTCTTGAGTTCGGCCGTAATTGGCACACCTGATTACACAATGGAATTGTTAATTAAGGTGGCTAAGGAATTGCGATTGGTACACCATTTTGGCGGTTACATTCATTTAAAGGCAATTCCTGGCGCAAGTTCTAGACTCTTGTTCGAAGCCGGGCTTTATGCCGACCGCAGCAGCGTGAATATCGAAATCCCTTCGGACAAGCAGTTGCAATACCTTGCACCCGAAAAGAATTTTGCATCCATTTACCGTCCGATGAATTTTTTGGCAGAACGCAAGCTAGAATACAAAACGGACAAGTCCAAGTATTCTCCGAAGTTCTTGCCGGCAGGGCAGAGCACACAGATGATTGTCGGAGCGTCGGGGGAGACCGATTTCCAAATTTTGACGCTCTCGGCAGGCTTTTACAAGCAACAGCAAATGAAGCGTGTTTATTTCTCGGGGTATGTTCCCATAAATGCGGATAAGCGCTTGCCTGTAATCACCACAAAACCGCCGCTTTTACGCGAACACCGGCTTTATCAGGCCGACTGGCTCATGCGCTTTTACAAGTTCGAGTACAACGAGATTCTCGACGAGAAAAATCCATTCCTGGACCCGGATTTGGATCCGAAAGTGATGTGGGCACTCCGCCATCCGGAATGCTTCCCGGTCGATTTGCAAACTGCCGATTACGAGATGATTTTGCGCGTGCCCGGCATTGGCGTGAGGTCAGCACAGCTCATTGTCAGCGGAAGGCGTTATTCTAAAATCAGATTCGAACATTTGAAGAAAATGGGGGTGGTGCTCAAGCGCGCGAAATACTTCATCTACGATAGCGACGTGCCGCGAGAACTCCACAAGCTTTACCCCGAGATGATTCGCCCCTTGCTCATAGCGGGCAAGCCCAAGAACGATCAACTCGACCTGTTCGACACCATGCCCGCCGCACTGCCACAGCCAAAAGCCGCACCATACACTAACGCTTTGTCAATCGCAAACAACTAATAACTAATGACCATTGACTAACTACTAAACAATGTCCCTCGCCATTCATTACGATTCTACTTTCGACGGCTTCTTGAGTGCCGTTTTCGAGATTTACCGCCAGCATCTCGATGTTTCTTGCTTTGTTGCCGAACGCACGTACGAAGCGGAACGTGAAGTGGCAACCGACCTTTTCGCGCTGCCCTTCCACGTTGAAACCTCCGAAGAATCCGCCAACCGCCTCAGGCGTGCCATTACCAACGCCGCAAGCAAAGACGTCTTGAACTTGCTCGAGACTTGTTTCCGTTCCGAAGACGCGAACATTGAGATGAACATTCTTGCGTATTTGCGCAAGCTTTTTGCGGGGCTTGACCCGAATTACGGCCGCAATCCGTCAAGTCTCGAAATGATTCCGCTCATTACCATCGCGCGTTCTGTGCGTCGCGAGATGGACAACATGTACGGAATGGTACGTTTCAACAAAGCGCCTGATGGCATGTACATCGCCGAAATCGAGCCCAAGTACGACATTCTCGAAATGATTGTCGGGCATTTTCGGTGCCGTTACCCCAATGGCACATGGGCGATTATCGATGTCAAGCGAGGCTTTGGCGTCTATTACGAGAATTACCGGACTCATTTTGTAACGGTTCCTGACCCGAGTTACATTTCGGCGCACGCCCCTCCAGATGAATTCACGCGCATGTGGAAGTCTTACTACGACACGATGGCGATCAAGGAGCGGCTCAACCCGCGCCTCCTTCGACGTTGCCTGCCTGTACGCTACTGGAAACATCTTCCTGAACGTTCGTTATCGAACTACTCGGCGAAAAACATCGGAAATGTAGTGCCGCCGCAACTTCCATCTGAAGTCGCCAAATCAAACGCATCCGCATCCATAAGGCTCAAATAGCCGAGCTTACGCCTTGTGGCACATATTTTGCTTGAAAAATCCATGATTGAGCGCGGAATTTTTTATATATGCGAAAAATTTTTGGCTCTAAAAAACATTTAGTTGTATATTTATAATGGATTAATTGACATTATGGAGAAAATTAAAGACATGAACGGCTCATCTGTGAAACCGGGCTTTTTCGTTCAAGATTCTTTTCTGTATAGCAAGGACAACGAAAAGGTTGTTCTTCGTGGTGTAAACCACATGTTTATTTGGACGGATCGTGAAGGCAAGACCATTCCCGAAATTGCAAAGACTGGCGCAAACTGTGTAAGAATTGTTTGGAATACGCGTGGCCGCATCAGCGACCTCGACAATATCATTTCGCTTTGTATTGCCAACGGCATGATTCCTATTCCGGAAATTCATGACACGACCGGTAACTGGGACCGCTTGAGCGACGCCCTTGAATTTTGGCTTCGCGAAGAAACGCTCCAGATGATTTACAATCATCAGGAATACTTGATTTTGAACATCGGTAACGAACCGGGTGACAAGGCCCAGAGCGCCGATGACTTTTTCAATGCCTACAACATCATCGTTACAAAGCTCCGCGCCTCCGGCGTGCGTGTGCCGATCATGATCGACGCCGATGAATGGGGCCAGAACGAAAAGAATTTGTTGAACGTGGGCCCGAAGCTTTTGCAGGCAGACCCCGAACACAACTTGATTTTCTCGATTCACATGTGGTGGCCGACCGAACGCCACAATCCGGTGGCAACAGGCTACGAAACCGTCAAGGACCGCATCAAGGGTACGCTCGAAGAATCCCTCAAGCGTAAGATTCCCCTGATTGTCGGTGAATTTGCTCCGGTGGCTGCAGGCGGTGTTCGTGAAATTCCGTACAAGTTTATCATGTCGGAATGCGAACGCTTGAACATCGGCTGGCTCGCATGGAGTTGGGGTCCGGGAAACTTCGACAGCCCGGAAATGGATATGACAGTTCACGGCTCCTACAATACGCTTATTGGCTGGGGCAAGGAAGTCGCTGTCGACAGCCCTCTAGGCATCCAGAATACGAGCGTGATTCCGAACTTTATCCAGAACAAGGATTTCACGACCGGTTCTCAGGGAACTGGTGCGAACATCATCGAAAACGGCGAATTCAACGCCGAAGATCCGCTTTCTGGCTGGACAACCGACTTCTGGGGTGGAAAGGGCGACGTGACCGTCAAAGACGGCGTTGTGCGTTTCGACATCAAGAAGGGCGGCAAGGATTCCTGGAATCTCCAGTTCAAGCAGCATTTTGCGCTCCACAAGGGTGTAACGTACATCTTTAGCATGCGCGCCAAGGCCGATAAGCCCCGTACGCTGAACGTGAACATCAAGAAGGACTGCGAAACTTACACGCCGTACGCAAACGGTCGTATTCTCGACTTGAGCACGAGCTGGCAGAACTTCAGCTGGAAATTTACGATGAAGGAAGAAACCGACCTCGATGCCGTGCTCATCTTCGACATGGGCGGCGTGCCGATTTCCTGGAATCTCGCCGATGTTTCGCTCGTTCATGCCCGCAGCGTTGCCGATCGTTTGAACAGAACGTTCCAGCGCAACGTGCAAAAGAACTCCGGTTACTTCAACGCACCGAACGGCCCGTGGGAACTGCACCTGTACTCCACAGATGGCAAACTCCTCGAGATTCTCGACAAGGGCAAGGGCGGGGAAGGCATGCGTCAGTATCCGAAGATCGAACGCAGCGGCATCATGGTTATCAAAGACATCGGATAAAACGTTACCTTCCGCGGTCCTTTTTGACTTTTCATCCTTTGAATTGTCATTCTCGACCGAAGGGAGGGAACCCATTATTTCTTGAAAAAAAACGCAATCCTTCAAGGACTGCGTTTTTTTATTTGAAGAGTTTTTACTTACGCTTTCGCGGACTTGGCGTTCAACTTTTGCATCAGCGGGATGAGTCCACCGCCAATGGAATTGCCAATTGTAATCGCGACAAGCGCTTTGAGCATTGTCATTGAAAAATCGCCTGCAAGCGAGAAGTAGAACATGTCTGCAATGCAGTGCTCGAAACCGCTCAAAATAAAGACCATCACCGGGAGGAACACGATAAGCACTTTCCCGACCTGGTTTTCTACGGTCTTGTAGCCGTCTGCCGCGATGAACATGAGCATCCCGCAGAAAATCCCGAGCACGAGCAAACTTGCAAAATCGTCTCCGTCCTTGATAACGCAAAGAGCATTTGCCTTCGCTTGAAGTGCGGCGCCATAACGAGTCGCTGCCATCAACTTCGCAAAAATGAAAGTTCCGATAAAATTCCCGAACCAGACAATTCCCAAAAAGCCCCAATAATTAATTTTATTGTTGACAAAGTAACCAACTTTGCCTGTAAAAAGGTTGAACCCGAAATTTAAAATCGTAAAAAGGCCGAGCCCGAACAAGAACGATCCGAGGATTTTATTGTCGCAAGAAAGGTAAACTGTTCCGCCGAGCCCAATGCACAAACCGGAGTATATAGACTTGATAAAATTAATCATGGCGCCAAATTTAGTAAAAAAGCGCCGTTTATTACAGGTCCTCCATGTATATTCCTGTTTCCTCAATTTGGTCGCATATGGTCACTAAAGTTGCGGTAAAGACGGGGAGGGCATTCATATCCGTCTCTACCGTTACAGTTTCTGTAAAGTCTCTATCGTTACAGGTGATGATTGCATCATTTCGGTAATATTTAAAATATCATTATGATGGCTTGCCGAAATATGGAGGATTATGGAGTTCGACTTCACTATGGTAATGGCAAAGTCATTTTCTGTATCGACTTCGATTTTGCATGTCGCGTCGTTTGGCTTTTGTTTGGTGCTTGCAGGAATTTCAAATGATGAACTTGATAGGGGAGTGATGGAACTGGAGGAGAGTACGGTTGAGCTTGATGAGGGTGTTTTATACTTATCCATCAAGATTCCGCATCCGGCGCAACCGGAGATGTTTCATCTGAAAAGCAAGCTGTAAGGGCGAGAGCTGCTACCGCAGAAATTTCATCAACAAAATAAGTTTTATTTTCCAAACTAATATTGCAATAGTTTACAACAGTCATAAACTCAGAATACCATATAAAAGACAATTTTTATATATTGTCCTTAACAAATTTATGAAAATCCTTAAAATTTTACCCATAATCGCCATAGCGCTCTTCGCGGCGTGCAAATCAACCGTGCCGCAGTCCGAAAGCCTGCTCGAAGAACACATTTCGTCGGCGGGGGAGATCTGTTCGAGTTCAGTAACGGAGCTTATTCCAGAAAGTAGTTCGAGTTTCAGCTCTAGTTCTAGCGCAATAGTACTTCCTATAGCATGGGATACTTTAACTTTAGACGATCATATCGATTTCGGCGATACTTGTATTATGTGGGGGAGTCTTTTCTGTTGGAATTATGATGAACTTCTAAAAGATTCACTATTGAATTTCAGAATAGCGAAATATTCGTTATTATCTTCCTTATATCATGCACTGTATCAAGGTGCTTTAGTCTATTTTCAAGAAAGTTGCGGTGGCACTTTTTTGATTTCAGCGTGCGAAGTTTTATATAAAGACAATAAGCTCCAATTAAACGCGTCATCTGCTGGAAGTGTGGTGACAATTTCTGTGACAATAACGAAAGGTCTCGCAACAATACAAGAAAAAATCAACTATTCACAAAAAGAGCTTTTTGATAGAATCTGTAGTTATCACAAAGAAGACCCCAAAATAGAGCATGTTGAATGCATTGAAAATACAATAACGTTTACCATAAAAAATAATTTTAGCGATAACGATTTAAAAATCCTTGCTAATGAACTCGACAAAGAAGCTTGCAACGCCTGGCATATGGATAATACACGTTCACAATGTTATTTCGGTAATGGTGAAAATTAAAAAATTGGGATAACATGAAACTCCTTAAAATTTTACCTATAATCGTTATTGCACTCCTAGCTGCCTGCAAATCGACTGTACCGCAAACCCAAAGCCTGCTTGAAGAACACGTTTCGTCGGCGGGGGAGATTAGTTCGAGTTCTGATGAGATTGCAAAACCGAAGTATGCCAACCCGAAGGATTCTGTAGAGCGATTTGAACAAGCTATGGATTCAATGATATATGCAGCTTTGCATTTTATAGCAAAGGATAATAACTATAATCCTTGTGGATGTTCGCAAGGCGTTCAATCCTGTAGTGTCCTATTTAATGGAAATTTATTAGATTATTCCTCAGAACTCAAATCTAAAGGAATTAACGATCAACTCCAGTTAAACGTTTTATCTGTATTAAAAAATGTGAAAACATCGCTAACCATAAGTAACGAAACAGCGTTTGTTCGTGAAGAATTTTCAGATTACTATAAAGATTCCAAACTCGCTGAATTTTGCGTTTTTCACAAAAATGATCCGAAAGTGAAAAATGTAGAGTGCATTGATAAGGTTATAACATTTTCTTTAAATGATAATTATCGCGATATCGATTTAAAAACTCTAGCAAAAGAACTGTATAGCTATTGCGATTTATGGCAAAGTCGAGTATGTGCAAGATGCGGCCCAAATTACATGCGCAATCAACATTATGAAGAAGAAGGTTTAAAAGATTTAGAATAATGGGGGGGGGGGAGAATTGCGCTCTTCAAAGGTGTTTTTATGAAATATTTTAAGATTATTTTATTTGCATTGTACACGTTGCTTGCAGCCTGCAAATCCACGGATTCTGTAGCAGAAAAAAACATAGACATTTGTTTTGACGATTCTCAAAAAACATTTGATGACAGCAGCTGCTTTGACCCGAAAATTTCATCTTGCACTGTCGAATTTCAAGAAAATTTGGTTCGATTGATCAAAAAGACGGCCTATGAGCACAGCAGAACACTCTCCACTTGGGTTACAATTACAAATGGGGGAGTTGCCGTAAACGAAGAGTTTATGTTCTTCGGAAACGCCAAGTTGACCGAACTATGCTCCAATTACAAAAATGATTCCACCAAAAGAAATGTTGAATGCATAAGCAATATTATTTCATACTCAATAGACAAACAATTCTCCGATCAAGATTTGAAAAATATTGCCGACCAGCTCTATGTTTATTGCAAAGAGTACATATTTTCACCCCAAAAACAGTGCAGCTATATTCAAAACAGGCAGAACAAAACTGAGGACGATGGAATTCCTGACTTGAATTTAGAAATTGACTTTTTTGAATAATTAGAATATGAAACTCCTCAAAATTTTACCCATAATTGCCATTGCGTTCCTCGCAGCGTGCAAATCAACCGTGCCGCAGTCCGAAAGCCTGCTCGAAGAACGCGTCTCTCCGGTTCAAGAAAATAGTTCGAGCTCTGCGGAGGTTTCAAAGCCAAGGTATGCAAGTCCGGAGGATTCTGTAAAGCGATTTCAACAAGCAAAAGATTCGTTACTATTTGCTGCACTGTATATACTTATACACAAGGATGGCGGTGCTCGTATTTTTTCTTGCGGAGGCAGGGGTCCAGACATCTTATCTTGCGATGTTCAAATTGATGAAAATATACTCCGACTAAATGCTTTGTCCGTTTTACAAAACATAAAAACATCGATTACCATATCGAAAGGAATCGCCACAGTTCGTGAAGAATTCACAAACCATTTTAAAGATGCCGAACTAGCTGAATTTTGCAAATTTCATAAAAACGATCCCAAAGTAAAGCATGTTGAACACATTGACAATGTTATAACATTCACACTAGAAGATGATTTCAGCGATATTGATTTAGGTAACCTTGCTCATAAATTAAAAGAAGATTGCAATTTGATGGAAGAAACACTAAGGGGAGGCAAATGTCCCAATTTAAGGCAGAGAGAGAATCTCAATTTAGACGAACTAGGCAATCTTGACTAAGATTTTAACGAAGGAATGGATTGAAAAACTTATGAAATTCCTTAAAATTTTACCCATAATCGCCATTGCACTTCTCGCGGCGTGCAAATCAACCGTGCCACAGTCCGAAAGCCTGCTCGAAGAACGCGTTTCGCCGGCGGGGGAGATCAGTTCAAGTTCTGCAGAGTTGTTAGACTCTTCCATTATTTTTGAACGCATAAAAAATTACGTTTTCGACTCAGTTTTGTTTGATATGAAAGAGAACTATTATGTTAAAACAGATTGTGGTTGTGGCTGTAGTTGGCCAGACGTTTTCTCATGCGATGTCCAATATGACAAAGAGAAAGTTCATTTAAACATGTTAAGTCTAAATAAAAAATATCAATTTATCTTGAACATTGAAAATGGTATAGCGACTGTTAAAAAAATTTTCACCGATTATGACGACGAAAAAATTAACGATTTATGCGCCAAACACAAAAGCGATCCGAAAAAACAGAATGTTGCATGCAATAATAATTCCATAGCATTTTCGTTCAATGATGACTTTAGCGGATATGATTTACGCAACCTTGGCGGAATGTATTTTCAAACCGATTGCAATTTTGCAATGGCGTTTTTAAGAGGTATATGTAATTCGAATTATATGAATGAACAAAACCGTCCCAATATCATTGATGAACTTGAATAATTAATGAAATTTTTGCATTTATTCTTATATTTTTGAGAAAAAAAAGGAGTTAAATTATGTTTTTATGGGAAATTGCCGTAGTTTTTGGAATTTCATCAATTTGTTTCACTTTATGGTCTTTGGCTTCTACATTTAGAAATACCGAAAAAACACTAAAACACCTTGATGAAAATGTACAACTTATGATAAATATCTATTTAACAAAAGAAAAATCTCAAAAGTGACTTTAGTTTACATAATCCGCATTATCGGTAATATTAATTCAGAAAGGGGAGAACGGTTTGTTTCACATTAAAACGATTTTTGACGTTTTTTGTTGGCATGGTATTTGCTATCTTTGTGTCGAAATTGTAAAACAGATGTCCGAACGGACAATTATTAAAGGAATATTGATAAATCATGGCTGAAAATTTAGACGAAAACGCTGAACGTGCTCAATTTGAACAGGATGTGCTAAAAGCCGCCCAGGACGCAATGAATCTTGAAGCCGAGGCTAACGCTTCGGCAAGCTCAGCAACCGACAATGCCAACGCCGAAAAGCCCGCTGACGCAGAAGGTCAAAATGCAGAAGCACCAAAGGCCGAAGAAAAAGCCGCCGAACAGCCCGCAGCACCTTCCGCCGAAGAAATTTTGAAACAGCAGCTTGCCGAATCCAACGATCGCTTTGTTCGCTTGATGGCTGAATTCGAAAACTTCCGCCGCCGTAACGCCAAGGAACAGCTCGAACTCATCGAAACAGCCAACGGCAAGCTCCTCGAAAAACTCTCTGAAGTCCAGGACAATTTCGAACGTGCTTTCGCCAGCGAAAACAAAGCCAAGGACCTCGAAGCCTTCGAAAAAGGCATGCAGATGATTTACAACCAGTTCGCTAAGGTTCTCACGGACGCAGGCCTCGAACAAATCGACCCGACCGGCAAGGAATTCGACCCGAACCTCCACGAAGCTCTGATGCAGCAGCCCTCCGAAACAGTCCCGGAAGGTCATGTTGTCACCGTATTCCAGAAGGGTTACAAGCTCAAGAACAAGATCCTGAAGACCGCAAAGGTTATCGTTTCCTCCGGAAAATAACCCCCATATCCCCCGCCTTTATGCCCGCCACTCTCCCGTGAGCGGGCTTTTCTATTATGCAGGAACAAAAGTTTTGATTTTCTCAAGTTCCTCTGCCAATTCAATTTTTAGATTGCGAATATCAATATCGTCTTGTAGCGAGATGAAATAATCATCAGATACTCCAAAGAACTTGGCTAATCTTAAAGACGTATCGACAGTAATCCTTCTACGGTCATGAAGAATATCTTGAATCCTAGAAATGGGAACATTTATAGCCTGAGCGACCTTGTAAGCGGACAACCCCATAGGAATCAAAAATTCTTCGTTCAATATTTCTCCGATAGTCGGTGTTTCAATATGCTTGTTCATAACTAACTCCTAGTGGTAGTCTACAATTTCAACATTGTAAAAGTGACCATCATACATTCTAAAACATATACGCCATTGGTCATTTATGCGAATAGAGTATTGCCCAATTCTATCTCCATGTAACTGTTCCAAACGATTGTTTGGCGGAATACGTAAATCATCAAGACTTTTGGCATTATCTATCATCATTAATTTTCTTAAAGCAACCTTTTGAATCGTGTTTGGCAATCGCCTTGAAAATTCCTGGTTATAGATGAGCTCTGAGTCTTTATCTGCAAAGCTTTTTATCATAGTCTAATATACCTTTTTCATGTGTATACGTCAAGTAGGTGTATTTATTTTGGAATAGAATGTCTAAACATAGTTTGCACCCTACTTATATACACGCTTTTTTAAGGCTTTTGTCTCAATTTTTATTGGGTAAATGTTTTTTACAATTCTTCCCTTTTTGATAAATTGACAATAGAGATTTACGCAAGCGATTAACCGCAAACATTTTCAGATATATCTTTGTTATTGGGTGTAGGAATTAACAAGGAATGGAGATCAAGATGTTTGGTAAAATCTTAACCGTTTCAGCGGTATTGGCTTGTGCTGCATTTGCGCAGCATCCTATAATTACAACGAAATACACGGCGGACCCTGCCCCATACGTGCACGGCGACACGGTGTACCTCTACACGACCCACGATGACGACAACGCCGATGGGTTCATGATGTACGACTGGCTTTTGTACACCTCTACCGACATGGTCAACTGGACGGATCACGGTTCGGTTGCCTCACTCGGCGATTTCAAGTGGTATAACTCCAACAACGGCGCATGGGCGGAACAGGTCATCGAGCGCGATGGCAAGTGGTTCATGTACTGCCCCATCCACGGTCACGGAATTTCGGTGCTCGTATCGGATAGCCCTTACGGTCCCTTCAAGGATCCGCTCAATGGCCAACTCGTGTGGCAACGCCAGCACTGGAACGATATCGACCCTACCGTTTGGATTGACGACGACGGCCAAGCTTACATGTACTGGGGCAACCCGGAACTCTACATGATCAAGCTGAAAAAGGACATGATCCACACGGAAGGCTCCATCGTCACTTACCCCAAGATTAAGGACTACCAGGAAGGCCCGTGGTTCTACAAACGTGGCAAGTATTATTATATGGCGTTTGCCTCCACCTGCTGCTCCGAAGGCATCGGCTATGCCATGAGTGACTCCCCTACCGGTCCTTGGACCTACAAGGGCGACATCATGCCGCACTCCCCGAAAAGCCGCGGCAACCACCCGGGCATCATCGACTACAAGGGAAAATCTTACGTTTTCGGCCTGAATTACCTGCTCTGGGCGGAATACCAAGCAAAAATCGGCCAAGCTTACAAGCATGCGGAACGCCGCTCGGTCTCCGTGGCCGAGATGCACTATAATGCCGACGGGACTATCCAAAAAATTGACTTCTGGCCCGAAAATGGCGTGGCGCAGGTGGAAGATTTTGACCCGTACAAGCGTGTTGAAGCAGAAACAATGTCGTGGAGCGAAGGCGTCAAGAGCCGTAACGCCAAGGACGTGGGCAATGTCATCCTCACCAACATCGGCAACGGTGACTACACCAAAATTAGCGGCGTGGAATTCGGCGATGCAGGCGCAGAAAGCTTCTCGGCATCCGTTCTGAACGTCAAGAAGGCGTCGAGCATCACTGTCCGTCTGGACAAGGTGAACGGCGAAATTGTTGGCAAGGCGGAATTTTCCGCAGACGGCCTCGTAACAGTTCCGCTCACAGGTGCCGTTGGCAAACACGACGTGTTCTTTGTATTTGAAGGCGACTTCGAAGCGGACTACTGGGAATTCGAGGATAGCAAGACCGCTATTCCGCAAAGCCCGTTCTGCAAGGAAAAACTCAAAGATGCAGAAGCCAAGTGTGATGTACCAGCCGTAGGTGCAAGCGTTGAAGGCCCCGCAAACTTCATTGACTTTGAAAACTACGACGTGGGCGGTGCCGGCAAGGCCTACTATGACATGGACACCGAAAACCAAGGCAAGGAATATCGCGAAGACCGCGTGGACATCGTGAAGAACGGCGACGGATTTGCCGTGGGCTACACGCAGAAGGGTGAATGGCTGGAATACACCGTGAACGTCGAAACTAGCGGAACCCTCCCCTTCGAACTTTCTTACGCAACAGGCATGGAAAGCGCAAGCGTACGATTCTTTATGGACAATGAACCCATCACCGATACACTCTCGCTTTCTGGAACCGATGACTTCGATACATACGCTACGTACAAAGGCAAAACAACCAAGGAACTCACCAAAGGCGAACACGTGCTCAAAGTCCTAATAACAAGCGACTATGTAAACCTCGACTGGATTGCCTTCGGTAAAATTGAAGGCGATATTATGGACAAACGCAATGGCACCACGGGCATCTTGCCGAAATTTGCTTCGGATGCTGCAAACGCTTTCGCAAAAAACGCAGGTGTTTACAAGGTCTTTGACCTGATGGGCAATATGCTCGGCAAAGTCCGTCTAAACGCCGGAGCATCGCTGACAGACATCAAGATCGGACTCAAGATCGCTGGTTATCACAACGGAGCTTATATCGTTCGCAACGCCATCGGACAGACTGTCCGAATCAATTTAGGAAAATAAAGACTACTTGCTTTATCAATGAAATTTTTATATATTTAACATAGAACAGGGCGGTAGGTCGCCGCCTGAGAAAAAAAGAAAGGCCAATTCGATGAAACAGGGCGGTAGGTCGCTGCCTGAGATAAAAAAGAAAGACCAAATTGAAGCCGTTTTTTATATGAAAGTATAAAAAACGGCTATTTTTTTGGAGGGAAAATGCTAGAAAACCATACTATTGTTCGGCTTAATGCTGAATTTTTTGAGAAACACAAAGAACATACTGAAATTTTAAGCAAACCAAAAAGACCTCATCTTGTTTTGGTAGTCCAAATTGAATCACTAACCTTTGCAATCCCTTTTAGGACTAGCGCACACCATCCTAAACATGGTAAAGTTTCGCACTGTTTTTTCTTCTCAAATTCAGGCAGACAAAAATTGAGTAAAGATGGAAGAATTCCTGCTTTAGATTTTTCTAAAGCAGTCATCGTAACAGAAGAGGATATTGGTAAATTAGCAATGATTGACCATGCTGAATTTATGGAATTACAAGATAATATGAAAAATATTGAGGTTAAGTTTAAATCATTTTTGAACTTTTATCTAGAAAGTGTAAAAACGGAAACTAATCTTGATAATCCTATAATAAAATATTCCGCATTACAATATTTTAAGGATAAATTGTTTTCGATAAATTTTGATTAAAGCAGAATCCTCCCCCGCGGAGGATTTTTTATACTTTCATCAGTTCACGGCCGATTCGGTGAAATTCTTCATCAATCTTTTTACGACGGGCTGCAGAAGGTTTCTTTGTTCCGTTCACATAGGCGGCAAATAAAGGTTGCGGGATTCCAAGCCTGCGAGCAAATGCAGCCGCATTTAGTTCAGGAAAGAGCCAAAAAACGCGTCCAACGGGGTTCATTTTCTTTGGTGCGAAGAATCCGGAGAGAGCCAAACCCTCGTCTAGATCGTCAAACCAAACTCCGTCGAGATCAACTCGACAATTTTCCAGCTGTTCTCTTGTAGCGTTTCTAAGCGGTTCGTAATCGCGGATAAGTTCCTTGCCAATGCGTCCGTCTTTCAATTCGACACATATAGCGTCCTTTTCCACCCAGACTCTTTTCACATCTTTTTCTGTAATTTCACTCATAAGACTACTCCTATCCGAAAATTTCGAACCATTTGCTTATAATCAACATGCTATTCTCGGTCGCCAATTCACCGGCTTTTGTCATATCCGCTTTTGACAACTTTCCAAATATGGGTCTAGCTATTCCATTAACAATCTCGAATTTCGCTAATTTTCCCTGTTTTCTTACGTGAACATGCACCGGTTCGTGCTCATTCATATAGAAGAAAAACGAGAATCCTTCCGCTTCAAATATCTTTGGCATAATAAATATAGGTTATTATTTAATAACCGTCAATAGGTTAAGTGATTGGTATTTCAAATCTATCAATTAGATTTTGTTTTTGTGCAGTCGGTTGTTTGCAAAATTTTTCACGATAAAGCACATCTCTTGCAAATGAGATGGTACGAACACCTTTTTTTATATATTTATTCACAATGATTACGTTTCGGTTTTTGAATGAATAATTTCAGATTACCTCTACTAGCTATGGTATTTTCCCTTTTGTCGGGATGTAGCATAATCGCAAGGCCTCCATCTGCAGCGGCGTTTATGGGGTCATTCCGAGACAACTTTTCAACCAATACTCTTACACTAGCTCATTACAGCGGAGATTTGGTTCACGAAACAAAGGAAAATGATAGAGAATCTTCTCGACATAAATTTGATGTTTTAGAAGCTGATGAATGGCCTGCTGATATTTCTTTTTTTCATTTTTTTAATTGGTCCTATTTTTCCCTTGGTCTTGGATTACAAAGTTTAACTTTGATGTTACAACCAGGGTTTGTTTCCGAACATTTTGGAGTGATGAGTTGGGGCTCTCTTGGTCTTATGGGTGGAATTTCGACAATTGAGCAAATGTATTGGGGAGATAATTGGAGATTGGGGTTTACGCAGCACGTTTCTGTAAATGGACGTGAATTTTATTTGAAAGACAGTTACTGTGGTGATGGTGGCATTTTTGTTCCTCCTGGAGCTTGTTCTGGAGATCCTGAACCAGTTCGATATACTGAATTTGGTGCCGGAGCATATATTTCGTATGGTCGTTTTTCTTTTGAATTTCGCTATGGACGTGATATCAGTGAAAGCAGAAACCGATACACTTTTTCTATAGATTGGTCGTTTTATGGAAAAGGCTCTTCCCCAGACTACAGTTTACCGCCTTCGGTTTACTAAATAAAAAGTAGCCACCTCCTATCTATTTAATACATCACCGAAGCCTTCCCGCCCTACCGTCCAATAATGAAACAACCCTATTTTCGCTCTTTTTTCGCCTTAAAAACGTTTCAGAACGAAACAAAAAGGGCGCTTTTCGGGGTTGGCACGGCTTTTGCTAATGTATCGGCGAAAAAAACTCCCCACTCAAACAAAAACACTGGGGATCAAGAATTTAAAATAGGAGATAAAATCATGGGTAAGATTATTGGTATTGACTTGGGTACGACAAACAGCTGCGTTGCCGTGATGGAAGGTGGCAAGCCGGTCGTCATCGCCAATGCAGAAGGTTTCCGCACTACGCCGTCTATTGTCGCATTTGGCAAGAACGGTGAACGTCTCGTGGGTCACGTTGCAAAGCGCCAGGCAATCACGAACCCGGAAAAGACGATTTATTCTATCAAGCGTTTCATGGGCCGTACGGCTGGCGAATGCTCCGCTGCCGAAAAGAACATGCCGTACAAGCTCGTCGGCACGGGTTCTGATCCGGTCCGCGTGCAGATCGACGACAAGCAGTTTGCTCCTCCTGAAATTTCTGCCGCAGTCCTCCAGACCATGAAGAAGATTGCCGAAGATTACCTCGGCCAGCCGGTGACGCAGGCTGTGATTACGGTCCCGGCTTACTTTAACGACTCTCAGCGTCAGGCAACAAAGGACGCCGGTAAGATTGCTGGCCTTGAAGTTCTCCGTATCGTGAACGAACCGACGGCTGCTGCTCTTGCTTACGGTCTTGACTCCAAGAAGAGCGAAAAGGTTGCTGTGTATGACCTCGGTGGTGGTACGTTCGATATCTCCATCCTTGAAATCGACGATGGTATGTTCAGCGTGAAGGCCACCAACGGCGATACGATGCTCGGCGGTGACAACTTCGACGAAGTCATCATTGACTGGATTAACGACGAATTCAAGAAGGACAATCCGGGCATCGACCTGAAGAAGGACAAGATGGCCCTGCAGCGTTTGAAGGATGCTGCTGAAAAGGCTAAGATTGACCTTTCTGCTACGACTTCTACGAACATCAACCTTCCGTTCATCACTGCTGACGCTTCTGGTCCGAAACACCTCGACCTTACCCTCAGCCGTGCAAAGTTCGACCAGCTCACCGCTCACCTCGTGGAACGTTCTATGGAACCGTGCCGCAAGGCTATCAAGGACTCCGGTCTTTCTTTGAGCGAAATTGACGAAGTGATTCTCGTCGGTGGTTCTACCCGTATCCCGGCCGTTCAGGAAGCCGTGAAGAAGTTCTTCGGCAAGGAACCGAACAAGACTGTGAACCCGGACGAAGTGGTGGCTATCGGTGCTGCCGTTCAGGGCGCTGTGCTTTCTGGCGACTCCGCTGTGAAGGACGTGCTCCTCCTCGACGTGACCCCGCTTTCTTTGGGTATCGAAACTCTCGGTGGCGTGATGACCAAGCTCATCGATCGTAACACCACGATTCCGACCAAGAAGAGCCAGGTGTTCTCCACTGCCGAAGACAACCAGCCGGCTGTGACGATTCACGTGCTCCAGGGCGAACGCGAATTTGCTCGCGACAACCGTACGCTCGGCAAGTTCGACTTGACCGACCTCCCGAAGAAGCCGCGTGGCGTGCCGCAGATCGAAGTGACCTTCGATATCGACGCAAACGGCATTGTGCATGTGTCTGCAAAGGACAAGGAAACTGGTAAGGAACAGTCCATCAAGATTACTTCTTCTAGCGGTTTGTCTGAAGACGAAATCAACAAGATGGTCAAGGATGCCGAAGCTAACGCTGCCAAGGACAAGGAACAGCGCGAACTTGTGGACATCAAGAACCAGGCCGAACAGATGGCATACCAGGCTGAAGGTCAGCTCAAGGAATTTGGCGACAAGCTCCCGGCCGACACCAAGAGCCAGCTCCAGGCTGCCATTGACGACATTAAGGCCAAGAAGGATAACGGCACTAAGGAAGAAATCAAGGCCGCTATGGACAAGCTCCAGGGCATGATCAGCTCCATGGCTCAGGCCGCCGGTGCAAACCAGGCTCAGCCGGGTCCGCAGCCGGGTGCTTCTGAACAGCCGAAGAACGACAAGAAGGGCGATGGTCCGGAAGTCGTCGACGCTGAAGTGGTTGACTAATTAGTAGGAAGTAGACGGTAGGAAGTAGGAAGTGTCATCCTGAGCGGAGCCCGTAGGGCGAAGTCGAAGGATCCAGGCCAGCCGTCTAAATAGAAAGGATTCGCTCTCTTTTAGGGAGCAATCCTTTTTGTGTAAATAAGAGTATGTTTTGTGAACGATTTTAGTATGAAATAGGACGTTAGCGGTTGTTAAAAGACAGCAAAAGAACTTTTTCCTGTCTACTGTCTACTTCCTACTGTCTACTAATGCCGAAGGCATATTATGGCTGAAAAACGAGATTATTACGAAGTTTTGGGCGTCGGCAAGGACGCAAGTGCTGATGAAATCAAGCACGCTTATAAGAAGCTTGCTATCAAGTACCATCCGGACAAGAACCCGGGCGACAAGGAAGCTGAAGAAAAGTTCAAGGAAGCTGCCGAAGCTTACGACGTGCTCTCTAATCCTGAAAAGCGCAAGAACTACGACCAGTTCGGCTTTAACGCTCCTGGTGGCGGTTTTGGCGGTGGTGGATTCGGTGGTGCCGGATTCGACATCAACGATATCTTCAGCCAGTTTGGCGATATCTTTGGTGGTGGCTTTGGTTTCGGTGGCGGTGGCCGCAGAAGTTCTCGCAAGGCTGGTCCTCCGCGTGGTAATGACTTGCAGATCAAGGTGGCACTCAGCTACAAGGAAATTTTCGAAGGCTGCACCAAGAAGGTTCGCTTAAAACGCTATACGCCGTGTACGGAATGTAACGGCAAGGGCGGTACGAACGTCAAAACTTGCGATACCTGCCATGGCACGGGTCGTGTACGTCGTGTGTCCGGCGGATTTTTCCAGATGGTTTCCGAAAGCGTCTGCCCCACTTGCAGTGGCATGGGCGAAGTAATCGCTAATCCGTGCTCACATTGCCACGGCGAGGGTCGCGTACAGGAAACCGAAGAGATTTCCATCAAGATTCCGGCGGGCGTGAGCGAAGGTCAGTACCTGAACCTCCGTGGCGAAGGCAACTGCGGTCCGCGCGGTGGCGCTTGCGGCGACTTGCTCGTCGTGATTGCCGAAAAACCGGACGATTTCTTCAGCCGTGAAGGCGACGACTTGCATTGCGAAGTCAAGGTTCCAGTCCACAAGCTGGTTCTTGGCGGTACGCAGCGCATCCCGACCATCGGCGGTGATGAAATCCAGATCAAGATTGCCGCTGGCACTCAGGCTGGCAGCGTTCTCCGTCTGCGCGATCAGGGCTTGTGGCCTCTCAAGAAACAGGGCGACCGTGGAAGTCTCTACGTGCAAATAGGTGTGGACATTCCGAAGGACATTTCCCACGAAGAGAAGGAGCTTTACCAGAAGCTCGCTGAACTCCGCAAGGACAAGGAAACCGCGCAGGAAGAGTCTTTCCTCGAGAAGATGAAGAATCTGTTCAAGTAAGACGAAAGAACGGCCCTACGGGCCTACAGACGAAAGACGAGAGAAACGCGGCACTTCGTGCCTTTGAGGTATGAGGTTGTTCGCAGCTCTTGCACTCATTGAAAAATTCTCCCGAGCAGTGCTGCCCGGGATTTTTTGTATATTACCTATGGGTATATGGGCCACTAAAAAAGTGACATTTTTCCAATCTTTAGGTGTTTAATAAATAAAAGAACGCTATAGCCCTGGAGACCTGATGAAAAAAATTGTCATTTTGAATGCAAGCCCTCGCCCGAATAGCAATATCAGCCAAATGCTTGGAATTGTTCGCAATGAACTGTTGGCTTGTGGAGACAGAGTTCTTTACGTTGATGTTTGCAAATTGCAATTTCGACCCTGCGTAGGTTGTATGAAATGCCGTAGCACACATGACTGTGTTATGCCTAATGACGATGCCAAGCAAGTGCTACGACTCGTACAAGATTGCGATGCGCTAATTGTAGGTTCTCCGTGCTATTGGGGTAATATGACGGGGCAACTCAAAATGCTTTTCGACCGTTGGGTTTACGGTATGATGGACCACAGCGAAAGCGGTTACCCTATTCCGCTTCTCAAGGGCAAAAAGGCTGTCATCATCACGACTTGCTCTACCCCGTGGCCGTTTAACATCTTGTTCAAGCAATCTGCTGGGACTGTCCGAGCTCTCAAGGAAGTTCTTTGCTGGAGCGGATTCAAGATTGCTGGCGTTCTGCAAAAAGCCGGCACACTCAAGAACAAAGAACTCACCTCACGCGAAATCGCCAAATGCCGTAGCTTCGCCAACAAGCTTCATCATAAGGAATCGTAAAGTTTAATGCAAAAAACAAATCCCCGCATTCGCGAGGATTTTTAAGTTAATTGAATTTTTTCTGATAAACGGTCTTCCCAGCGCTCTTGATTCGCACAATTAACGGCGTTTTCGCCAAGTGCGCGATAGGCACCACTGCAGAACCGTCAACGGAACGACGCATCAAAAGCACGCCCTGCAAGTCGTGAATCGTGAGCTGAAGCGGCGCATTCCCAGACTGCGAGGACTTCCCGGACTGCGCGACATTCCACGCTGCATTCCCAGCGTTCACTAGCAGGTCTCCCCCACTTCTAGTGACCGAAATTTTCCCAGCACCTTGCACGACTCTCGGTGAAATACTCACTTTGCCAGAATCCGGTTTCTCCGGCTCCACCGGTTCAATGTAGGGGTGTTCTGGGTCGTCAACAATGACCTTGATGTCAACTGTACTTTCGCAGCCATACGGATTCACGTACGTTCCCGTGTAAATACCGCTACTTTGCCATTGCATATTCTTGAAACGCACTTCACGGCCCAAGTAATAGAAGTCATTCGGACCTTTCCAAGTCCAGCGGCCGCCATCGTACGGATGCGGGCCAATCACAAGCGAATCGCCGGGATTCACCTTGACTTCCGTCGTTTCGTTCCAGCCGCCATCGTGAATCTTTGCATACGGAATAATTGAGCTAGCTTCGCATACACCACCGGTTGCATTTTCAATGACCATAGTAACAATGGATTGCGCACCTGCAGTGACCGTAATTGCATTGTTCGTAACGTCAATATCAGAATCTGCTTTGAGCGCAACTGGGAGCGTAAAGCGGTGGACCTTAGCCTTCTTGCCAATCGTTGCGAACTTGCTCAAGTCAAACGTGTATTTTGCATCGCTAGAGCCCGTATTCAGCACCACTAGCACAAGCGAGCTATCTTCGCGAATGGCGGCAAGCGTGTTGCTATTGTCGCTATCGATAAAGCGAGAACCCGGACGAATGGCGCGGCTAAACGCGGCATGCATGTAGAATCGAGGGGCGTACGAGAATGTCTGCTTTTTATGGTCAACAGCAATGGTGCGCCAGTTCTCGGCAGGGTCTGAAAGTTGCCAATCGACCCAAGCGCTCGCATGCATATCGCGAAGGTCATGCAAAATCACATCCGCCATCCAAAGCGTAATATCGAGATTTCCACTGCGGTGGAGCGGTCCCGATTCGGATTGCCAAACGCGCTTGTCGGCGGCAAACGCTGCATTATAAAGCTTGGCTCGGGAATCGTAACCAGAATAGCTATGCGTATTCACCTGGAACATGTAAGAACGTGCTTCGGCACTATAGCTATTGAAACGAGCCAAAGCATCGCCAATGTTCGATTCGTCGGCTGCACTTACAGAAGTTTCAGGGAATAGCCCCTTCGCTTTGAGCGCCTTGCCGAGTTCCACAATCATTTCGGATTGCTTGTTCTTGAAACCGCAACCTTCCTGGTCACCGTTAGCCTTCCACCAGCCTGCACTTGGCTCGTTGAACGGCTCAATCGTGCGGAATGTGATGCCCCATTCTTCCTTGAAGTGCTTAGCGACTTCGGAGAGGTAATCTGCGAAATCGTCAAAATAATCAGATTTGAGGTTGTCGGCGCCATTGACTCCTCCCGAAACACAACCGCTGTTTGTCATCCACCACGGCGGGGAATTGGAAAAAGCTTCGAAAATCGGATCTTTCGCCATTTTGGCAAGAGCAAAAGCAATATTTCTCTGGCTCTGGTCGGCCGTCCAGTCGTAATCGCCTTTTTCCGTTGGCTTGTAGCCGGGAATTGCGGCTCCCCCATCGCCCTTGGTCAAATGGTTATGACCGGGCTGGTCGCCACCGCCAATGTTGTAGCGAAAAATATTATAGCCAAGGCCCGTATCCGGGTCGGCAACTGCGCCCAAAAGCTTTTTATAATTCGCTTCGCTCCATTTTCCAGTGAGTTCAGCCCACCAGCAAAGGCTTGTTCCCCAGCCTTCAAAAAGCTGATACTTTTTACCCGGGTCCACAACGACTTTCGTCTGCGCCTGGGCCGCGCCGCAAGCAAGGCCTGCCGCGACCATCCAAATCAGTTTACTCTTCAACTTCTTAACCCCGTGTTTCTGCGCTTTTTGTGCGCGATTCATCACTCTTTAAAAATCCATTATTTTACGGAAAAGCGGACGTTTTGTCACAAAAAATTATTGACGAATTGTCATTTTCCTGCACACTCGATAAAAAAAATCCCGCTTCACAAAGTGAAGCGGGATCTTGTACTTCACGAGCATTGCTCGTTACTAAGATATATTGCTAATTTTTATGCTTTTTAGATTTGCTACCGTAGTAACCGTAACCGTAACCGTAACCGTAACCGTGTCTGTGTTCGCAATGGTTCAACACAAAAGCCTTGGGTTTATCACAATAGCGTTCCAAAGTCTGTAAAGATTCCTTAATGGAATCCATAGAATGGCGACCATAATGCAACACGACAAGCGCGAAATCAATCAACGGGCAAATCATGTATGCATCCGTCACAATATTCGTCGGCGGAGTATCTATAATAATAGCATCGTACTGCGGACGAATTTCATCAATCAATTTCTTAAGCATGTCACCACGCAATAATTCAAACGCAGACATAGTAAACTTGCCAGATTCCAACAAATCAAGATTCGGAAGGTTCGTACTTGTAATTTTAGCATTTTCAAAAGCAACCTTACCCATAAGAACATCGGCAAGGCCAACATTTGTAAAGCGGCACGTAGCCTTTCTCATATCCGCATCAATAAACAAGGTCTTCTTCCCGACCATGGCAAAAGTAGCAGCGAGGTTCGTCGAGATAAAGCTCTTACCGACACCAGGCATAATACCAGAAACCATAATCACCTGATGTTCCCTATTCATATTGAAAGAGAAATCAATCGCTGTAAGAATGGATCGAATCGATTCGCTAAGAGGATCGTCAGGATCTGTCTGGACATGAGTTTTCCTTGTCTTTCTAAATTTCAAGTTCAAGCCGGTATCAGGATTTTGAGGAACCTTTGCAAGCACGCTTGTATTCGTTTCACGTTCAATTTCCGTAACACTGCGAACACCATTATGCATCATGCGCAAGAGGAATACCAAGAGAACTCCAAGCATAAACGAAGCAGCCACAGAGCAGATAATGATGTTCATCTTCTTTGGCTTGCTCGGAACTCCGTTAATCTGCGCATAGTCAACAATACGGACATTACCCACTTCACCAGCACGCACAACACGCAACTGCTGAATGTTATTCAACATGGTCGTATAGATTTCGTTATTGACCGCCACATCTTCTTTGAGACGAGCCACTTCCTGTTGCGTCAAAGGCATCTTTTCAGCTGTCTTTTTCAACTTGGCAAGTTCTGCCCTCAAACGGTTCTGCTGACGCACAAGAGTCTGAACGCTAGGATGTTCAGCCTTGAACAAACGCATGGCAGCTTGTTTCTGCTGTTCCAAATCCAAAATTTGTCTTTGGATTTCACTTTCCTTGTTCAAGTGAGCGTGCGTTTCGCCTGTCATGTCCACAGACCCGATGCTGTAACGATAATCGGCCAAAATCTTTTCGACACTGTCAAGTTTAGCCTTCACACCAGGGAGCTGCTTTTCCAAGAATTCGAGAGTCTTAGCGGCTTCGGCACTACGCATTTCAACATTTTGGCGCAAGTAAGTCTTTGCCACCGTATTCAAAATAGAAGCAGCCCTATCAGGATAGCGATGATTGAAGCTTGCTTCGATGATACCGCTCTTCTTACCCTTTTCGGCAACTTTAAGTCCAGCCTTCAATGCAGCGATGGAACCCAGCAAACCCGATTGAGAAAGAACAAATTCCTGCCCCGGCTGAGCAAGCATCTTTGAAACATGAATATCGAGAGTATCGCCAGCGTAGGGAGCCTTGTACAATTCACCGACTTTACCTTCCAAGATGACCTGTTCTTCAGGCGAAATGACTTCGTATGTATTTTCATCGACGGCTCTAGCCATCCACTTTTCTGCACGAGCAAGCGTAGGAATATAGAGGGAATCCAAGTCCATGCGCCCCTCTTTGTGCGTAAAGCGGTCAACGGCACCAACAGGCGTTGCATTGAAGCAAAGGCGTTCGGCTTCAACCACATAGCTCAACACCATGCGGCTCTTGATAAGCTCGATTTCAGCATCGGCCGGGCTTGCCACATCAAGGATGGAGCCCATCTCACCCATAGCCTTCGTCGCGTTACCACCCTTCGCGTCGATTTGCAACAAGATGTCGCTAGTGTACTGCGGACGTAGCCAGTTTGCAATCGAAAATCCGACAAGGCCGCCCACCAGAATGAACAGCAATAACGTGAATTTCTTTTCCCAAAGGATTTGCATTGCTTCAAGCAACGTAATTGTATTGTTGTCTGGAGGCAACTGAATTGTAGCTTGGCTAACAACTTTTTTTTCATCTTTTTCAGCCATACGTTATCCTAATTAAGTAAAGCAATTACGAATTGTTTGATTAATAAAAGATTTTGATCAAGTAGAAAATTAGTTTATTTTTCACTGACATTCAACTTATTTTTATACAAAGAAGCCGTATTATACAATAAGCTATCCAACCATTTAGGTTGGATAGCATTCACGTTGTCAAAACTATCGGTCACCCATTACTTTGCAAAAGGAATGAGTTCCACGCGACGGTTCTGAGCTCTACCAGTTGCATCGCTGTTGTCTGCAATCGGCTTTTCACTGCCATAGCCCACAGCGCGGAGACGGTCTTTTGCCACGCCCTTCTTGTTAAGATACTTGACCACAGCATCTGCACGATTTTGGGAAAGCTTCAGGTTCTTCTTTGCAGAACCCTTGTTATCTGTATGGCCCTGAACTTCGAGGTTGGCTTCTGGAATCTTGAGCATGAGTTCTGCGATGTCGTCAAGAGTGCCGTAGCTGCTCTTGGTGAGTTTTGCAGAACCCGTCTTGAAGTTGATTCCCTTCTTGAGCTGGTCCAGGTCTTCTTTCTTATTGATCGGGCAGCCCTTTTCGTCAACACGGACACCCGGAAGCGTATTCGGGCACTTGTCGATAACATCAGCAACGCCATCCTTGTCAAAGTCCGGCAAGCAGCCAAGAGAATCGACGGCATAGCCAACCGGAGTATTCGGGCATTTGTCCTTAAAATCGGTAATGCCGTCTCTGTCGGTATCGAGCAAGCAACCGTTGGAACCAACTTCGACACCTGCCGGAGTATTCGGACACTTGTCGAGATAGTCTGGAACACCGTCCTTGTCAAAGTCCATTGCGCAACCCGTAGAATTTACAGGAACGCCAGACGGGGTATTCGGACACTGGTCAAGATTATCAGCAACACCGTCTTTGTCAAAGTCAAGCATACAGCCCAAGGAATCCACAGAAATATCAGCAACAGTATTCGGACATCTGTCGTTAATATCAGCAATGCCATCCTTGTCGGAATCAACGCGTGCAAGGGAGTCGGCAATAGCTCTATCGCGAGCAATCTTTGCAGCATCTTCAACCGGGCAACCTTCAGCATCAACCTTAATACCCTTTTCGGTACGGGCGCACTTATCTTCATTATCCGGAATGCCATCACCATCAGAATCCGCAGACTTGGCGGCAGCATCAAACCTGACACTAAAGAGAGCTGAACCAGCGAAGAGCGGAGAGCCGACGTAACCGTAAGTCGCTTTCACGCCTCTTTCACCCTGGTAGTAAATGGTATGATTCTTACCATATTCGATATCAGCCCTGTGACTGGCGCCACTCTGGAAGAAACGGAGAGCAAAGTCTACGCCCAAAGCGAAATCAATATTATGCGGGAAGTGGAAACGGACACCCGGAGTGAGGAGCATCGGATCTACAAGCGGATCAACCTTATAGCGTCCCACCTTCTGCAAACGCATTTCTGCAGAGAATTCAAGGAACGGAGTCAACCAGCTTGCTGCATTCCAGTTCACGCCCGTGTTATAAACGAGAGTTTGCGTTCTGGAGTAGCTGGCCAGAGCAACATAGCTTGCTGCCAAGTTCCAGGAAATCGGTGCTCCAATCTTGTTGAAGTCAAACGACAACGCAAGACCTGCACCAAAAGCCAATCTATCAGCTGTGAACGGATGTGTGTTGCCGTAGCCGTTCAGGTACCAGGCATGGCGAGGACGCACACCGGCATTCGGTTCACCCGTCGGAATGTAAAGGTCAAGCATGAGGGCCATGTCGAATACACCAACCGATGCAAACGGGAGACCAATCTTGGTAAAGAGATCCAAGTCACCGCGGCTTGTCGTCCACATGTTGGCCTTACCACCCCACTGGGAATTGGCATGTTCGTAGTAAAGCGGCAGAGACACGCCTACATCAACGAAGTCCAAAAGACCGACAGCAACGAACACATTGCCCGTAATGGAAGCATCAGCATCATTAAAGGCATATCTTTTGCCTTTTACTTCATAGATGCCACCGCGTGACAAGCCCCAGGAGCCAAACGTGAAATTTCCGCTGGCGCCAATATTGAATTGCCATTGACCAAGAGTCTTTGCATTGATTTCATGCAAACCCTCTGTGCCACCCAGCATACCAACCTGAGAAAAGGCTAGAGAACTGGATAACAAACTAAGAGCAATGATTTTTTTCATATTTTGTCCTTCTTTTGTGTTTGTCATTGTTGTTTTAATTCTTCTGTGCTACGGGTTCTGACTGCTTCAAAATAGAGCTGTTGAACTTTTCTGGTGTTGTGAATGTCGGAACAATTTCATGCAATGCGTTAATTGCAATTTCGTCATTGTTTTCGGAAGCTGCATTCTTGAGTTTCCAAAGTTCATTGATAAACTTGGATGTGTCAATATCAATTTGCTTACCGATGAAGATGAGCTTGTTCTTTGTCTTCTTCAAGCCTTCTTCATTCATCAAAAGCTCTTCCTTAATCTTTTCACCCGGACGGAGTCCTGTGAACTTGATAGGAACATCCTTGTACGGCACCTTGCCATACATACGGATCAAGTTTTCTGCAAGTGTTACAATCTTGACCGGCATGCCCATGTCAAGAACAAAGATTTCTCCTCCCTG
>NZ_DGUZ01000010.1:0-53793 GCF_002394865.1 Fibrobacter sp. UBA4297
CCAGGATCAAACTCTTCATTGATTTCTAAATTGTCTGTCCTGTTTTCCGTAAATAGACTTCCAAGAAATTTTCTTGGGCCGTCACTAAGCACATCTCCGATTCCTTCAATCTTCCCGAAAGTCTCGCGGGCTTTCGCTTTTTCCTTCGTGACTCGGTTTCGGCCTCGTCTCTCAGGAACGGCGCCAATTATAGAATTTTCAGGAACATTTGCAAGGGGTAATTCTGAAAAAATTTCACTTTTTTTCACTTTTTTCGCTAAAAACGGGATGTATGCCGTCCGCGCTACAGATTATTCACATTCTGTAAACAGAAATCTTTTGCGAGGAAAAGGAGATGCCCGCTCGTCCCCGTCAAGCGAGGACAGGCGCGAGGACAGGTAGGCGGGCATGACAAAAGCAGAGAATGGCTCGGCTAACGCAAAAAAAAACGCCCGGGAGCGGAGCTTCCGGGACGTTTTTCAATTGCGATTAGGCGTCTTGCGCGCGTTTTGGCGAACGTTTAGTTCGGCTTGCAACCGTTCGGATATTCGTCCGTGAGGCATTCCTGTTCTTCAAGAACATCGCCTTCCTTGAAGGTGGACCAGTCATCGTGCCACTTGTAACGGTTATCCTTAGTCTTGTTGATACGCGTCAGATAATGGTCGATGAGGTACTGCGGGCATTCCACTTCTTCCCAATGATAGGTCGGATTGTCAGCAGCCATGTACCAGTCTGCAAACCAGTGGCAGCCACGGAGCAAGTTCGGAAGCCCTGCGTTACCGAATGCAGCATCGCACATGTCCTTCACGCATTGCTGATAAACTTCAAGCTTGTTGTCATAGCCATGCTTGCTCTGGCATTCCGTGAGGAAGCCGCCAAAGCCTGCACCCCAGTTGATATTTGCACCATTCACCTGCGTAGAGAGAGCGTCAAAGGCGCCAACGCCACCACCCGGCACCATGAGGTCAAACTGGCCTACTTCCACGTCATGACCGATGTTAGACGTCATCACGACAATGTGCTTGCCCTTAAGAGCCTTGTGAGTTTCCTTCGGAGCGTTGTTTCCGCTAGCATCCTTGAAAGAACCGTCATACTGCAAGTGGAAGCACTTACCGCAAGTCGTCTGGGAACCAGGACCTGCCACATAAGCGTAAGAGAGGTTTTCGTTCACGGCGATAGGCGCCATGTCCGTACAAGTGAACACGCCCTTTTCCTTGGCATTGCCACAGGCATTGTTCGTACCCTCGAAGCCAAACCAATACTGCTGCACGGCGTGGCCAAGCGTAAATGTCGGAACTTCGACGTCGTGGATATTGCAGTTACGAGCAGTCGTCATGCCCTTCACGTAAGATTCCTGAGTGGTCGTATCGGTCTTGCCTTCCTGACCATTGCTAATCCAGGAGCAGTGCGGCTTACAGGCATCCCAATAGCGGCTGTTCCAGCCCTTGTTGCCATTGCTCAAGATGTCCTTGGTGTATTCAGCAGGAGGCGGACCGTAAGATTCGAGAGTCGGGAAACCGCTTGCATCCAACTGGGGGTTAGCACTGCTAGAGCTTTCCGCAGCAGAAGAACCCGGAGTTGCGCTAGATGTAGGATCAGCGCTAGATGTCGGATTTACAGACGAACTAGACTGTAACGGATTGATGCTGGAGCTAGAGCCCAAAACCGGCGGAACACCGCCTGCCGAACTGGACTGCGGGTCAGAACCACCACCTAAACCCGGCGTAACGGACGAGCTAGAACCTGGATTTAGGGTTTCAGAGCTAGAGCTTCCTTCACCACCCGGGACAAAATTCGCCTCGCAACGCTGCAGCACAGCTAAATTAATTCCAGACAAAACAGGAGTGCCCGTGGCATCCAAAATATTGCTACCATCAAATACGCCAACAGGATTGTCCACAACATCAGTCACTTTGTTGTCATCACCGATAATCCAGTAGGAATTGCCAACTTCGACAAGCCAACCCGAATGAGTAAGTGTCATATAAGAGCAAACGTTCGAAGACGCTGGTCCATTTGGAATTGTAGTGGAATCAGAGCAGGCGCTATACATCGCACAGGCGCCCACCGCAAGCAAAGAACTCAATAAACGTTTTTTCATAATTTTCCTTTTTACACCTCTTCTAAAATTAGATTTTATTGTGAAAAAAGGCACAAAAAAAAGTTTTTTGAAAGCAGATATGTGAGTTGGGACAAAAAAAGGCCGCACTTGCGTGCAAGCCTTTTGGTTATTAGCTATTAGTCAATAGTCATCAGCCTTAGTTAGGCGCCAAAGGCGCGATTACTTAAACCAATGACCAACTACTAATGACTAGTCCCTGAACTTCACCTGCTTGGTGCCGGCGACAACTTCACCGATCTGCGTCCACTTTTCGCCCTTAGCTTCGAGGTGAGCAACGACTTCAGCCTTGTCAGCCGGGTCGATGAAGATGAGCATGCCCATGCCCATGTTGAACGTGGAGTACATTTCGTCCTTTTCGACAGAGCCAGCCTGCTGGATGAGCTTGAAGATCATCGGAGGATCCCACGTGGTGCGGTCGATAATCACGTCGACGTTGTCCGGGAGGATACGCGGGATGTTGCCCTGGTAGCCCGAACCCGTGATGTGAGCAAGGCCCTGGATCTTCTTCTTGTTGCAGAGGTCGATGAGGCTCGGGTAGTAGCTGCGGTGCGGAGTAGCGAGAGCTTCGCCGATGGACTTGTCCATGCCGTCCACGACCGTGTCGACCTTGTAGCCAGCCACGTCAAAGAGAACCTTACGAGCAAGAGAATAGCCGTTTGTATGGAGACCCGTGGACGGGAGACCGAGGATGATCGTACCCGGCTTGATCTTCTTACCGTCAATGATATTTTCGCGTTCCACGACACCCACGATCGTACCGGAGATATCGTAGTCACCCGGACCATAGAAGCCCGGCATTTCAGCAGTTTCGCCACCGATCAAAACGAGGTCGTTTTCGCGGCAAGCCTTGGCCATACCGGCAACGAGCTTGTCCATGACACCCGGTTCCAAGCGGCCCGTAGCCACGTAGTCAAGGAAGAACAGCGGACGAGCGCCCTGGACGAGGATATCGTCACAGCAGTGGTTCACAATGTCCTGGCCCGGCAGTTCGTGCGTGCCCATTTCGATATCGACCTTGAGCTTGGTGCCCACGCCGTCGACGGAGCTCACGAGGACAGGGTCCTTCATGCCGAGGTGGTTCAGCGTAAAGAGGCCACCGAAGTTGCCCACGTCGCCGAGAACGCCCTGGTTGAATGTGGTACGTACGGACTTCTTGACACCGACCATTGCCTCGTCGGCACGTGCCAAGGAAACTCCTGCGTCTGCGTAATTCATCTTTTTTCCTTTGCCCTACGAGCGGGCAGCGATTTGGCCCTATTTACGGGCACTTTGTTTTTCATCAATATTTCTGAGCGCATCAAGGATGAGGCTTGTGGTATCCGACATCTGGTTGATGTTTACAACATCGGGCATCACATGCGTATCCAGCTTGAACAAGGTATCGTCGCCCCACGAAAGCAATTTTTCGAGTGCATCCGGACCTGCAAGCCTGCCGCACTTGGCACAGCAGATTCGGCCGTCCTGGAAAGCGATAAAGCCCGATTCACCGGAGCATTCGAAAATGACCGTCCCGGTAATGCGGCTTTTTTCCATAGTCTGCGCAAAATCAATAAACGGAAGAACCTTCGCCGAAGCCAAAAGCGACAAGCGTTCGAACTCGTCAATCGCCTCGTTCTTTGCACGGAGGCGGTTTGCCATCACCTTATAGAGGTAGACCACGACGCTTGGATTCTTGTCAAGGAACTTCACGAACTCCGCCTTCGGGATGTGAAGCACCGTGCAGCCGTCTTCGGCAGCGACAACCGTGTTGCTAGTCGGTTCGTTACACAGGATGGACATCTCGCCAAAACAGGAGCCACTTTCCAAAACGGCAAGCGAACTGTAATGACCGTCCGGCAAAATCTGACCGCAAACCGTGGCGCGCCCACTCTGCAGGACGCAGAAGGAATCGCCATCGACTCCGCCCTGGAGGATGATTTCACCAGCGTCGTATTCACGAATCTGGGAATTCAATAGCAGATAATCCGCATAATCCCTCGGAACCAGTTGCAAGAACGGGGTCCCGAGATCATACTGAGCAGCGATCCAGTCTCCAATACCTGTGTGTGACATCATACGCTAAAAATTATAGATATTTCTGTACCATTTGTAAGTGGTATCCACAGAATTTACACTCGGAACGGACCCTTTTATGCATTTCGTAAGATTCCACAGGAGTTCCGCCGGACGCGTAATCGCCCCTTCGTAAAAATCGTTGCCACCGCCAGGCCCCTTGCGCCCGTCATTCTGGAACACATTCTTTTCCCTGAACGCCTTGATATTTTTTACGCGGGGCTCCAGCGAGAGAATTTCATCGACAGTACCAAACGCAGACGGATTCACCCACATGTCCACGCTATCGGCAAGCGCATAGACTTCTTCAAAAGAGAACGTGAGTTCACGTGAAGTATCGGAAGCCCAAATGTAACAGCCCCCCGCATCGCGGACGAGATTTGCGGTAAAGCTGTTGCCGCCGGACGCATGCCACACGCCACCGTAGGACATTCCGGCAAGGACGCGAGGGCATTGTTTAGTAGGCGGTAGGAAGTAGGAAGTAGAAAGTGAGTCATTTGTGGGGGAAGCCTCCCCCTCGCTCGCACCCTGTAGCTCGCTACCCCCTCTAGCGGGGGACACCCCCGCAACGCCCCCATTGCGAGATGCAGAATTTGCAATCAAGTTCCTTAAGGTTTCGTACTTTTGTTTCTCTTGTTCATAAATTGAATCGGCAAGCGGACGGACGCTGAATAGAATTCCGTACAACTTAATCCATTCCAGTTTTGCAAGCGGGGTATTTTCCTGCCATTCGGAAGTGAGCATCAACGGCAAGCTCGTGCGTGCAATTTGTTCGTAGTTATCGTAATCACCGCCTGTCGTAAAGTCAAACACCAAGTCCAAATTAAGCGCCATCAGCTTTTCCAAGGCGCCCGCATCGTAACCGATACTCGCTACAGATTTATTCTTTGCACGCTCATACAGAATGCTATCCACGATGTACTGCCCGTCCGAAACGCCAACAATGTTATCGCGGAGCCCGAGCCGAAGCATATACCCCACCTGCGATGTCGAGAGCGCAGCCACGCGCTTGAGCGGCACACGCAGCACAACCGCCGAAAGCCACTCCTCTGGGAACCCCCGACGTTGCAAATCCGTCCCGAGAGCAGCCGCAGCAGAATCCATCATCACGTACTTGTGGACGAGCGTATCCTTGCCGACCACGGAACGCACAACAGCGACATCCACCCCGCACAGTTTACCAATCGAGAAATAACCGCTCTCCATCGTCTCGAACTGCACCGATTCACTGCACTTGACCACCGGCGCTTTGGATTGCAAATTCCCTTGCGTGCCACTCGACTCGTCACGGCAGCCCGCCAATGAAGGAAGCACGACCAAGGCGCCCCAAAATCCCAAAAACAGCGGAACACCGCGCAAAATGCGTGACGCATTCCCTGAAAAACTAAACCTCACCCCTCGGAACGAATGGCAAAAAGCCCTTAATTTCTTGATTTTCAACATTCTATCGTAAATTTTCATGCACAAAACCAGAAGATAATGTATTTTATTGTTTGATTTAATGTCTCTTTTTGAGATTCCTATTAGGAGAGAGCCTTTATGAAGACAAAAATAGCCTCTTTATGCATGGCCGCGGTGTTTACCATTCTTGCATTTGCCAGTAATTCATCTGCAGCCGACGAAGGATTTTACGACAAAGACCACATCCGTGGATTCGTTTCCATTGGCGGAGATTTCCGCGGCATGTTCCCCGGATTCTACGACTACATCAACACGGTTCCCTTCGCAAGCGGTGCGCTTAAGTACAAAAGCGGTCCGGACACAACCGTTTACTACGGTGCGGCAAACTACAGCAAGTTCAACAGGTACTATCCCGGTATCCAGTTCAATATCGGCGCGCAGTACAAGCAGTTTCTGACCTGGTTTAGCATCAACTTCGCCATCACGCAGATTTCGGAACGTCCAAAGTCCAGCATGACCGCTTACGCCCTTGACTCTACGGGCACCCCCGACTTTACCAAAACCTCGGCGTTCCCGCTTTACGACGCCCGCTGGTTCAACTACGGTGTCGACTGGATGTTCGGCTGGAAGACTCTTGGCGAAGACGCGTTCTTCAACTTGATTCCGGCTGTGGGTATCGGCTTCAACATGATGAACATCCACTTCACGTCTAACTACGTTGTCACAAACTATTCCAGCAAGGAAGAATCCATCATGCGCGACCGCTACTATAGCACCATGGCAGCCACGTTCAATGCCGAACTCGAAGCACGCCTCCAGTTCGAGCAGTTCTCTATCGGCCTCTACGGCGGCTACCGCGCTATACGCTACAACGAACTCAACGTCGAAGGGGCAAACCTCGACACCACGGTCTTCAACACCGACAACAGCGGCGATACCTGGTTTGTGGGCCTCCGCATCGGCTGGACCTTCTTGAGCCCGTGGGCCAAGAAGCAGCAGGACAAGATTTAAGCAAAATCGAAATGCTAACCAAGCCTCGCCAACGCGGGGCTTTTTTTGTAACCGTTTTTACCAAAGCCGCACTTTTCCCTATAGCCAGAAGGCTCGTCTAGTGACGCCATGATTTTCTTGAGATACGCCTGCCAAATGTTTGAATTTTCCGGCTGTGGATTGTAAGGCAGCATGAACAAATTCCTTTCGGCTGAGCGGGATGGCGGATATTTTTCGGCAACCTCTTCCATCGCCACATAGTAGCCGCTCTGTTCACGCAGACAGGTATCTGTCCGCCAATAAATCGGGATGTCGCCCTTCTGATACTCAAAATTCCAGCCCAGCAAAAGCATGGGAACACCTTCGCGCTTGAGGCGCTCCGGCAATGTCGAATACTGTCCCTGCGTACTCAATAGCACAATGACATCGATTTTATGGTAATGCGCATAAAGGTGGGCGTCCTCGACAAGCTGCATATTCGGACCCATACGATTGATATCCGACGGCACATTGTAATGCACCTCGAATCCTGCCAGAGCAAGCTGTTTTTCAAGGCGCTCCTGACCATCGTTTATCGTTCCGTCTCCCCTATCGAGATGCCTTACATACGGATGATAGTAGTGCGCTTCAATTTCGACCGGGCAGCCCTCACGCCCCAAGAGACGCATGGCGTAATCCCGCACCCAGCCCTTGAGTTCCCTAAAATCCAGGCGCGCATGATAGCGGTGATACCTAAGATAATACTCGTTGACCTTCTTTAGCGTGTAGCCGTCCAAAAAGAAACCGACCCGCAACAGGGACAACTTGCTCGACATAAAAACCTCCTGATATGTTAATGGCTTTTACTTATTAACACGCTTTTTTGTCGATTTTGTCCCAATTTTTTTTGATAATATTTTTTAACAGTATGTTTGGTGGTTATCAGCTATTGGCAGTTGCAAAAAACTAGATCAATTTGCGGTCCTTGAGGTCATCCATCAACGAACCGGGCATCCATTTTTCGAGTTTCTTGAACTCGGGATCATCGAGCTTCTTGCGCTGTTCGGAAGCCTTGGTATCGTCGCCGGCATCGTGGTAGATGCGAATGAGGTTCAAGACGGAGCACCAGTAGCGAATGGACTTGCCCGTGCGTTCGAGGTAGTCGGCAGCACTCTTTTCGTAAATGGTCGCGGCCTCATCGTAGCGTTCGAGCCTGTAAAGCATGTCGGCCTTGATCTGGAGCATCACCGGATGGTTCGGGGCCTTCCGGAGTCCGCGTTCAGCAAGCGAAAGCCCCGTCTTGTAATCCTTGCGGTCGTAGTGCATCCAGATGAGCGGTGTCAAGAACAGCGGCCAGAATCGTGCCGAACGCAGGGAACCCGAATCGAGAATCTTGAGGTACGCTTCGCGATTGTCCGACTTGAACGGGAGCCAGCCAAAGCTGTTATCGACGTAATACGCATAAATCGCATAGAACGCCTTCGATTCGTAATCCTTTGCATCCTCGAACTGGCTTGCTGCCGAACGCGTCTGCATGGCGCCCTTGACGGAATGGCCCGTCTCGGTAAGCACATAGCCTATCTCAAAATTGCGGAGCGCATCCCACAGGCCTTCGGTCTTGCAGGTTTCGAGATTCTTGGCGGCAACCTTGAGCGATGTGGTATCGCCCTTATCGTCGTACATGCTCACGCGGATGATGTTCTGGAACACGCAACCTACGCCATCGTTTTCGAGGCGGAGCTTGCGGGCCAGGTTGAACGCTTCGACGTAGTTGAGTTCCATCGTCTTTTGCGTAATCTTCTCGGCAAGTTCGTTTTGCGCCGGAGAAAGTGCAAAAGAAAGTTCGTCGGCAACGGAAATGCCAACGACCATGAATAGCGATGCGATGAATCTCTTTAACATTGTAAGCAATTTAGAAACTTTCACGTTTACAAGCCATCTTCCACTTTGGAATATGCAAAAGCTTGCCTCTCAAAGTAAAAAAATGTATAAATACAATAGATGTTAATAAGAAATAAACAATTTATTAACACTCTGTTAAGAAAAATCAAGTTAAGTGGTTGTCAGAAGGCAATTTACAAAAACAGACCACGATACCCTTTCTCGATGGAGGCCACCATGAAGATGTTCCACAAAACACAAACCGCGGCTCTCTACTACCTGCTTCACACAGGGTTCCAATCCTTCAAGGAGCGGATCAAGGATGAGCTGACCTCCACAAGCGGCATCAATCTCGAAGACATCATGGACGATTCGAACCTTTATGCTTACTACCAGCAAGGCGAATCGGCGGACTTCGTGGCGGCATGCATCGCGGCAAACAGCTAGCTTCTCTCTCTATTCCGGACTTAACCGGTTTTCCTCCTAGAAAAAGGACCCTGTGGCTAAAGCCGCAGGGTTCCCTTTTTTAAATGCCATCAAAATGTAATGGCGAGTGTGTATGGCGGCCCCGGAACGGAGTCCGGGGTGACATGCTTAGTTACTTCTTTTTCTTGGACTTGGCGGATTCTTTTGCCTTGTCCTGACGTTCGCAGGTCGTCACGACTTCGAACTTGCCCTTGTTCACCGTAATAATCTTCGTGTTGGCGTTTGCACCGCGACGGAACTTGATATCACCGTAAATGCCCTTGAAGTCCTTGGTCGCATTGATATAATGCGTCATGTCGTCGTCCTGGCCAGTCACTGCGGCAAGCGCTGTAAAGATAATGTTTGCGGCATCGTAGCTGAGACCGCTTACCTTGTCTTCACCCGGTTCAACGCCCCAGCGAGCGGTAAAGTCCTTCACAAAGTTCGTATAGGTCGAATTGCTCTTGTTCATGTCGATACCAGGAACGCTGAAGTAAGAACCTTCGACAAGGCGCTTGCCCTGGATCAAGAGTTCACGACCGTACCAGCCAGATGTTCCAAGATAGGTGCCAGATACTTTGTTAAAAGCAGCCTGGCTCACCATGGCACCTGCATCTGCCGGATTTGTCGCCGGGATAAAGAGGCCCGGGAATTCAACAGTGGAGTCGGCGAGGTAAAGCTTGCGGTCGCGCGGGTTTACCGTGTTCAAATCGTTCAAGCCCTTGGCAATATTGCGACGGCGGTTTTCCTGATTGAAGCGAACATCGCGCATGAGGTTGAATTCCGTCTTGTAGTCCGGGCGGCCTTCTTCGTAATTGCGGAAGCCGACAACATCACCACCACGACGTTCAACAGCACGGGTAAAGCTTTCGGACATGGCCGTACCGAAATCGCCAAGCGGGCTCATCACACCAAATTCGCGAATGTCAAGGCACTTGATAGCGAAGTCCGCAATCGTCTGCGCGAGGATGTCCATGGTGAGGTTCACCTGGAAGATGTTCGGTCCAAGCTTTGCGATGCCTGCGTCTGTTGCAGTCGGAGTAAGCATCGGCACATGCTGGAAGTTTGCACCAAGCCATGCAGCAACAGACGTTGCCGGAGCACTCATGATAGGACCAATAATAGCGATAATGCTATCCTGGTTCACCGCGCGTTGCGTACGCATAAGAGCGATAGCGGCATCGGCGTGCGTGTCCTGGAAGATGATGTTCACCTTGCCCTTGAGGTTTGCCTGTTCGTAAGCGAGGAGAGAACCCTGCACAGCGGCGGTACCAAATTCAGCGAAGTCACCAGAAAGCGGAGCGAGCACGAGCACGGTCGGAAGACCGGCGCCGAGACCTTCAAGAGCGCTGATACCTTTCTTGGCGGTCTTCTGCAAATTCTCGGAAGAAGTCGTCTTGAGGACCTTCTTGTACCAGTACCTTGCGGCGCGGTAGCGCTTGGCGTTCTGGCATTCACGGCCAAGCTGCAACTGCATCCAGCCCATCACTTCGCGATCAACGGGATACTTTTCAAGCAAAGCCTGAAGCTGGTCTGCGGTGAGGAGGGATGCGGCCAAAGTCTGAATGGCGACATCTTTAGCACGAGACCTTGCAGCCGGGTTGGTCGAGTAAGAAAGCACACGGAGCATCGCCTCGACACCGTCAAACACGGAGCCCTTTTCGACATCGACAACAGCGCGGGCAAGTTCCATGCGTTCGCGGTAAGCAGATTTCACATGGTATTCCAGGAAACGGGATGCCACATCGTAAGCATCGTCCTTCTTGCCTGTGCGGAGGTAGCATTCTGCAAGCATCACGGAAGCCTTTTCACCTTCGAGCTTGCGGAACGAGGAACTATAGATTTTCTGAAGCGGAGCAATCGCATCCGAGCAGCGACCGCTCTTGACCACAGACTTCACTCGTTCGACATCGTCCTGTGCAAAAACAGAGGTAGAGAGGACTGCTGCTAAAAATAGGGGAAACAAGCGATTCATATTCAAACCTCGCCGGTCTTACTGGAAGCTGTCGGCAGCCTCCTGAATGACAAAATGTTCTTTCTTGATTTGCTTTTGAAGAGATTCGGGGAGCTTGGACCAGTCGACAATATCAACACGGAACGGAAGGCCGCTTTCGACAAAAGCCTTTTCCACCGAAGTCATGTCATCAAGAGATATAGGAGAATCCGAGATGACAACCAATTCCAAATCCGTATCCGGAGTCAAATCGACACCCGTGACACGCGTACCGTATGCCCAAACCTGAAAGCCTTCAAAATGGAGGCCAAGAATTCTCTGTACGGTTTCCAACTGATCCGTTTCTAAGCAAAGAGTCATAGTTCACTAAAATATAGTTAATGTATTTTGACACTGACTGTCATTACAGCCGGTCGGGTACAAAACGGAGGAACAGAAGTTCGGTATCGCTGCCGATTCGGACCGGAGGGCCCCAGGAATCGACACCGCTAGAAACGAGCCATTTGACCTGATCAAGTTCGCCAAGACCGTAGGCAAGGCGCCACACCCAGTCGATAATGAGCGTTCCCGGGAAAAACTGGCCATTGTGCGTGTGACCGGACATGGCAAAGTCAGGACGGCGGCCAGGGTGGTCTTCTTCGATGCCATGCGGCTGGTGATCGAGGAGAAGCCAGGGGAGTTTAGATTCTTCTGCCATCGGGCGCAAGTCGAAAAGCGGCTTACGTTCGACATCACGCATCTTGGCAACGCTGTGATCTACGCGGCCGGTAATGCAGGCAAAAGGCGTGCAGACGGTAGAGTCTTCCAGCACGACGAAACCGTTATTCTGCATCCACTTTTTAAAGTCACTGCCTTCGCGTTCAAGGAACCCTTCGTGATTCCCGTCGATGGCAATGGCTGCCATCTTCGCGGTTGCAGCAAGCTTTTGCACTAGGAAGTCGTATTCCCAAGCAGAGAGTGTCGAATCCACGACATCCGAAAAGTCACCGCCAAACAGCACCAGGTCCGGGTGGAGGCTATCGCTCACATGAACGATGCGTTCCATCTTTTCGCGCTTGAAAAGCGGGTCGATATGGAGGTCGCTAAAGAAGACTGCCGTAAATCCCTTTTCGGTCGGGACGGCAATCTTGAACTCGCGAATGTGGAAATTGTCATTTGCGCTTGCGCCTGCAATGCGGAAGATGAGCGTCAAAAGTACAGTAACGAAAAGCAAAAGTCTCGCCACTAAAATTTCAATGCGGCGGTCAAGCGGTTTCTTGACAATAGCGCGGCGGATGCCGCGGACAATCCACCAGAGGATATAAAGGAAGAGCGCTTCGGCAAGCCAGACGGCAAAGAAGGACATGCCAAGCGATGCAAAATAACTTGTTCTAAACAAGAAGCAGATGGGGAGGAGGATTACCGAAATTCCGGCAATGACGCTTCCCTTGATTCCAGGCGCCACCATCCTGACATTAAAGAACAGGAAGAGTACGCCAAAGATGAGTATGCAAAAAAAGATCATTTCAGTTTCGCTTTAATAAGTGAAAGGACATCTTGGTGGACTTCATCGGGAGTGCGGTCTGCATTGACGACACTCACGCAATCGCTATAATCGCGACCTGCGGCGAGATAGCCTTCGCGAACACGCTCGAAGAATTCAGCCTTTTCGCTTTCGAGGCGGTCAGGGGCGCCACCGCGAATAGCCATGCGCTTGCGGCTTGATTCGACGGTCAAGTCGAGAACTACTGTGAGTTCTGGGAAGCAACCGCCACAAGTGAGTTCCGTGAGACGCTGGACTTTATCAGCACCGAGCCCGCGGGCATAACCTTGGTAGGCAAACGTGCTCCACGCAAAACGATCGGCGATGACGATGTTGCCGGCATCGAGTGCAGGTTGGATGATTTCGTGAATCACCTGGGCGCGGGCAGCATTGTACAGCAAAAGTTCGGTATCATCTGCCATGATGCCCTTGAAAGCGGGGTCGAGCAAGAGTTCGCGAATGCGTTCGGAAATTTTGGCGCCGCCGGGTTCACGCAGCCTCACAACCTTGTGGCCTTCGGATTCTAGCACGCGGACGAGCATGTCGATTTGTGTAGACTTTCCGGAACCGTCAATGCCTTCGAGGCTGAAAAATTTCTTCGCAGTTTTCATAAGAACAAATATGCAAAAATTTTTGGGTGAGCGCCAATGGCTTTTTCTTATTTCATAAAAGTACATCATGCGGGCGGGGCCCCAGCTCGGAGTTGACGCCTACGGCGTCAGCGGCTTCACTCGGTTATGCCGGTCTGCAAGCAGCCCGTCGCAACACTCGTTTTGCACGCTACTGCGAAGAATATACCTTGGCCGACGCTTTATTCTCTCGACGAATTTTTATTTATTCAAAACAAACTGAATATCTCGCTTTTTTTATGGATGTAAAAAAATCCTCGGCGGGGAAGCCGAGGATTTTTCAATCACTAAGTTGCTTCGGGCATTTGCCCTCGCAATGACATTTCAGAATTATCTAGTAACTACTAACTAATAACTAGTAACTCTTATTCAACGTCCTTGCCGTGGCACTTCTTGTACTTGAGACCAGAACCGCACCAGCAGAGGTCATTGCGACCGAGCTTTGCGCCAGCCTGCTGCTGGGCACGCTTCACAGCGGCAGCGAGAGCCGGATTCACGCGGTTCGGGCGAGTGCCCGGGAGTGCGCTCTGCGGCATCGGCTGAGCCTGCTGATCTTCGGAAAGGGCGTTCGTCTCGGACGAAGCTGCCTGACCGGCAAGACCTGCGGCCTTTGCGCCTTCGGCACTCAACTGTTCTGAAGTTCCTTGGGACGGCTGTGCATCAGCGGATTCCACAGACTGGTCTACACCTTCTCTCGTCTCTCGTCTTTCGTCTCTCGTCTGTTCTGCGGCCTTGCGTTCGGCATCAATCTGTTCCTGGCTCTTGAGCTGGAGCTGGTCCGGAGAGACCGTCACACCGTTCGGGAGCGTGATGCGAATGTTCAAAATGCGGAGAGCCGTAAGCGTTGCAATCTTTTCCATGCAGCTTTCGAACATCTTGAAGCCGTCATTCTTGTAGACCATCAGCGGATCCTTCTGAGCGTATCCGTGGAAGCGGATAGCATCCTTCAGCTGGTCCATAGCATACAAGTGTTCCTTCCACACCTGGTCAATCGTCATGAGGAGGAAGCGGCGTTCGATATTGCGGAAGTCGGCATCCGGAATAATCTTCGTGAGCTTGTCGTAACGCACCTTGCAGAGGTTGATGATTTCTTCGAGCACCTGTTCCGGCGTCTTCGAAACAGCTTCATCAAGCGTGAGGCTGTATTCCATGCCGAGCGTGCGCTGCAAGTCTTCGTGCAAACCTTCGAGGTTCCACTGTTCCGCATAGCTCTTTGCCGGGATGTAGTTGGAAACCTTGATATCGCAAGCGTCTTCGATGCGGTTCATGATTTCGTCACGGATATCTTCACCGTTCAAGATACGACGGCGGAGCCCGTAAATCACCTTGCGCTGTTCATTCATCACGTTATCGTAGTCGAGCAAGTGCTTACGGATATCGAAGCTCTGGCTTTCGACGCGGCGCTGTGCACCACGGATGGAACGGGAAACGATCGGGTGGGTAATCACTTCGTCTTCGCCCACGCCAAAACGGTTCATGAGGTTCTTGACGTTGTCACCACCGAAGATACGCATCAGGTTATCATCGAGGGAGAGGAAGTACTGGCTAGAACCCGGGTCACCCTGACGGCCGGAACGACCGCGCAACTGGTTGTCGATACGGCGAGATTCATGGCGTTCCGTACCGAGCACATGCAAACCGCCGAGCTCAGTCACTCCCGGTCCAAGAGCAATGTCAGTACCACGACCAGCCATGTTCGTTGCAATCGTCACCTTGTCCTTGTGGCCTGCGTACTGGATGATTTCAGCTTCGCGGCCATGGTTCTTGGCGTTCAAGACTTCGTGCGGGATGCCTTCCTTCTCGAGCATGCCGTGGAGAATTTCGGACTTTTCGATGGATGCCGTACCCACGAGGATCGGCTGGCCCTTCGCATGGCGTTCCTTGATTTCAGCAACAATGGCGCGCCACTTGGCATCTTCGGACTTATAAACGAGGTCCTGCAAGTCCTTTCGGATGCACGGCTTGTTCGTCGGAATGACCCACGTGTTCATGTTGTAAATCTTGATGAATTCCGTTGCTTCGGTTTCAGCCGTACCGGTCATACCGGAGAGCTTCTTGTACATACGGAAGTAGTTCTGGAAGGTAATCGTTGCAAGCGTCTGGTTTTCGCGACGGATCTGCACGTTTTCCTTCGCTTCGATAGCCTGATGGATACCATTGGAATAGCGGCGGCCTTCCATCAAGCGGCCCGTGTTTTCGTCGACGATGATGATTTCGCCGTCACGAACGATGTAGTCGACATCCTTTTCAAAGAGGTACCAGGCGCGGAGTGCGTTATCGAGGAAGTGAACCCAGTCAGCATGTTCGCCATAGAGGTTCGTAATGTGCATCAAGTCCTGGATGTGGAGCACGCCCTTTTCGGTAAACTGGATGTTCTTGTCCTTTTCATCGACAGAGAAGTCCTTGTTCTTGACGAGCTGCTTCGCGATTTCGTTTGCCTTGGCGTACTTTTCGGTAGCGTCTTCGGCCGGACCACTGATGATGAGCGGTGTACGGGCTTCGTCGATCAAGATGGAGTCGACTTCGTCAACAATACAGAAGTTGAGTTCGCGCTGCACGAGCTGGTTCGGTTCCACCGCCATGTTGTCGCGGAGGTAGTCAAAACCGAATTCGTTGTTGGTACCGTAAGTCACGTCGGAGTTGTAGCTTTCGCGGCGCTGTTCCGGATTAAGGCCGTTCACAATGAGACCGACCGTAAGACCGAGGAACTTATAGACCAAGCCCATCTGCTTGGCGTCACGGCCAGCGAGGTAATCGTTCACCGTCACCACATGGACGCCATGACCAGAAAGACCGTTCAAGTAAACCGGGAGAGCAGCGGCAAGCGTCTTACCTTCACCGGTAGCCATTTCAGCAATAGCACCTTCGTGGAGCACGAGACCACCGATCATCTGCACATCGAAAGGCAACATGCGGAACGGCTTCACGGATTCCGGATAGAGTTCACGAACCTTGGCGTAGAGAGCTGCCGGGAGGTAGACTTCCCATTCATTCTTTCCGCTTTCGAGTTCTGCCTTCGCCTTGTTCACGGCTTCCTGGAGTTCCGGGCCGAGGCGGCTAAAGTCAAAGCCAAATTCCGGCTTGAAGATGTTGAAGATACCGAGACGGCGGTCGCAAGCTTCGCGGCAAACGGCAAAGGCATCAACCTTGATATCGTCGAGGGTGGCTCCATTATTCAGCTTTTCACGGAATTCGGCGCTCTTTGCAGCAAGTTCCGCGTCATCAAGCGTTGCGAGAGCCTTGCAGGCTTCGTGAATCTTTGCAATCACCGGGCGGAGCTGTTTCACCTTACGTTCATGAGGTGTACCAAAAATCTTATGGAGTACTGTATCTACAATGCTCATGGTTGTCCTTGATTAAAAATTAAACGTGGTTAAAAGTAGCAAAAGATGTGCCAAATATATTTTCGTTTCAAGTTGAAAAGCCCCTTTAAAGTGCGTTTTTACGGGGATTACATGCTTTAACGATTTAGTTTACTCACACCGCAACACCAATATATTATATTGGAGACATGAAAAAATTGGATTTTGCAAAAGGGATTTTTGTACTCGCTGCAGGATTTTTCCTCACTGCACCCGTGAACGCGCAAGTTAGCGATGAGGAACTTGCAAAGCACCCCGAATATACTTCTAGTGGCTATTTAGTGTACCCGGAACCCGTAAATATTAAATATACCAAGGCACCTGCCGGCTATAAGCCGTTCTATATCAGCCATTACGGGCGTCACGGCAGCCGCTACCACCACAGCGCCGAAGAGTACACCTACCTTTTTGAAACGCTCGCCAAGGCAGATTCCGCCCAAAAACTCACCGAGCTCGGCAAACAGACACTCGCCTACACAAAAGTCCTCGTAGACAAGGCAGCCCCCCGCAAAGGAGACCTCACGCAAGTGGGCGTCAAGCAGCACGAAGGGATTGCAAACCGCATGTCCAAGAATTTTGGGGAAGTTTTTAAGGACTGGAACGTCGGCGGAAAAAAAGTCACGCCGTATGTCAGGTCATATGCGAGCACAAGCGGCCGCTGCATCGTGAGCATGGCCGCCTTCATCGGGGAACTCCGTTCGCTGAATCCGAAAATCCATTCCGAACTCATCTCCGGCAAAAGCTACATGAAGTTCATCAGCGCCTTTGACTGGGGCAAACTCGACTATTCCAAAGTCAAGGCCTACACGGACGAAAGCGATAAGCTCTGGAAAAACGTGAATCCGCAATCGTTTCTAGAAAAGCTGTTCAATGACTACAAATACGTTGCAAATAACGTGGACACCAACGGCTTCTACAATCACTTCTTTGAAATTGCGACATCGCTCCAGGGGATGGATAAACCGCTCCTCGACGAAATCGCCCAAGCCGCCAAAGTGCCCGCCGATACTTTTGTAAACTTGTTCACAACTGAAGAAAAAATTGCACGCTGGAAAGCGCAAAACGCCTGGTGGTATAGCCTCGAAGGTACAAGCCCGCTCATCAACCGCCCCGATGGCCTCAACTTTGCAAAGCCCACGCTCCAGAACATTTTGGAAGAAGCCGACGAAGCGATTGCCGTGGATACCACGATAAACGCCCGCGCCACCCAAGCGCCAATTGCCGCCACGCTCCGCTTTGGCCACGACGCCACACTCCTCCCGCTATCCGCCCTCATGCAGCTGCCCGTCGCGAACGCAAAAGTTTCGGACCTCTCCAAATTGCACGAACAGTGGAACGACTTTAGAATCATCCCGATGGCAGCAAACCTGCAAATGGTATTCTACAAATCAAAAAACAAGCCCATCCTCGTCAAAATTTTGTACAATGAAATTGAACAGACTCTGCCCATCGAATGCAAGGCCGCGGACAAAACACAATGCCCCGCCGCCCCATATTACCGCTGGGATGATGTCCGTAACTTCTATAGCGCCCTTCTCAAGAACTAATTTATCATGAAAAAATCCATTGCCCTCATTTTCGCTCTCGCCGCCACGCTTTTTGCTGCGCCAAACGCAACTTCTAAAGCAGCGACCAAGACCTCAAAAGCCGAAGCCGTCAAAAAGCTCGTTGACCAAGGCGTGCAATTCCACGAACAAGGCCAATATGACGAAGCCATCGCAAAGTACAAGGAAGCCGAAAAGAAGGATCCGAAAAACGCGCTCGTCAAATACGAGATGGCTTTTACCTACCACGCCAAGCGCGATTTAGACAAGTCGCTCCATTACGCCAAAGCCGCTACAAAGCTCAAAACCGAGGGCATCGAAGAAAATCTCTACAGCCTGCTCGGCACCGTTTACGACGACAAGGGCATGCCGGATTCCGCGCTCGCCATCTACCGCGAAGCTTTCGCCAAAATTCCGAATTCATTCAACATCCCGTATAACGCAAGCATCACATACATGCGCCAAAACAACGCAGACAGCGCCTACGCCTGGATCAAGCGGAGCATCAACAATTCGCGCGTTCACGAAGGCAGCCACTATTACATGGGATTCCTGGCAAGTCAAATGGGCAAGTGGCCACAATTCTACGCGTACACCATGTACACCACGTTCATCAGCAAAAAAGCCGAAATCATCCGCGACAACCTTTCGAGACTTTACGGACGCACAAAATCATTCGTTCTCGTGAAAGACAAAAAAGTCGAGATGAACACGCCCAAAATCAAGCAGGCCAACAGCGATTCCACCGTCAACAACGAATTCTTGCTTGCCATCCAGACCATGCTCGTCACAGACACGCTCAGCAGCCGCAAGCTCTACGATCAAGATTCCACTTCTTCACAGCAAATGGAATTCTTGATTCACATTCTCGAAAAGACAATCAAGCTCATCGCCTTCACCGACGAAATCAACGACCCGATCCAGAGATTTTATCAAGGACTTATCCGCGAAGGACTCGTGGAAGCCTTTATTTATTCGATTTGCGAACCGATTGACCGCCCGACATTTGCACAGTGGCTCATCAAGAACCGGAGCGAACAGGCGCGACTTTACCAGTGGTTCAACAAAGAATGGCTGATGCTGTAAGGAGACTCCATGCGATTTTATGTACCTACAGATATTTACGTTGAAAAGGACTGCGTGAAGAACCACGCGAAAGATTTACTCGCCGTCGGAAAACGCGCGCTCATCGTGACCGGACACAGCTCCGCCAAAGCAAACGGCTCCCTAAACGACGTGACCGAAGTTTTGAACAGTGGGGGAGTCGCCTACCAGATTTTTGACGAAGTCGAAGAAAACCCGTCCACCGATACAGTGGGGAAGGGCGCACTCGCTGCCCGCAACTTCAACGCTGATTTTATCATCGGCATTGGGGGAGGTTCCGCCATCGATGCCGCAAAAGCCGTGGCATTGTTAATTGTGAACCCGGGCCTAAACGCAGACGATTTGCACAAAACGCCGAGCCATCCGCTCGACCATGCACCCGTTGTCGCCGTCCCGACCACTTGCGGAACAGGCTCCGAAGCAACGCCGGTCGCCATCATCACAAATCATAAAATCAATTTAAAGAAGAGCATCCCGCACCGCATTTTCCCCGTGCTCGCGCTCGTTGACGGAAAATATCTCGCCTCCGCCAAAAAACAACTGATCGTAAACACCGCCGTCGATGCGCTCGCGCACATGGTCGAAAGCATCCTGAACGTTCACTCGAACACGCTCAACCGCATGTGCCCCGAATACGGCCTCAAGCTCTGGGGAGAATGCAAAGAAGCGCTTATTGCCTCGGTCGCTGCGAACAATTCCGCTGCGCAAAAAGCGACACAAGATGCCGCACCAGTTGATGCAAGTTTATACGAAAAACTCATGTTCACCTCGACAATTGCAGGCATGTCCATCGCCATGACAAGCACCGCCGTACCGCACGGCATGAGCTACGACCTCACGCTCCACGCAGGCGTTCCGCACGGCCCCGCCGTCGGCTACTTCCTCGCCGCCTACGTCGAAGTCTGCCAAAAGAAAGTCCCCGCCGATGTCGAAAAAATCCTCTCGCTTTTAGGCATTGAAAATGTCGACAAGTTCGCAGAAATGCTCCGCAAGCTCATCGGCACATGCACCGTCACCTGCGATTTGCGCGACCAGTTCGCCGCCGCCATGAAAGTGAACCGCTCCAAGCTAGACCTCGTCCCCGGCGGCATCACCCCCGAAGAAGTCGAATTCATCTACGAAAAATCGCTAATGGTGAAGTAGGGGAGGCGCCAATTTGCACTGTCATTCCCGCCTACCTGTCCTCGCGCCTGTCCTCGCTTGACGGGGATGACGGGGACGAGCGGGAACCTCCTTACACATCCCGAAATTTGTATATTAACGCAGTAAAACTGGAGAATTTATGAAAAAAGCTTTAATCGCCGTCATCGTTGTCGTCGTCATCCTGCTCATCATCGTCGGGAAGGGCATCGGCACCTACAACAATATCATCGCCCTCGAAGAAGGCGTAAAAACACAGTGGGCACAAGTCGAAAACACCTACCAGCGCCGCTTTGACCTCATCCCGAATCTTGTGAGCACCGTGCAAGGCGAAGCCAACTTCGAAAAGAGCACCCTCACCGAAGTCATGGAAATGCGCAGCCGCATGGGCGGAACCGTCAAACTCGACGAAAGCCTCATGAACGACGAAGCCGCCCTCAAGCGCTTCCAGGAAATGCAAGGCACCCTCAGCGGAGCCCTCCAGCGCCTCATGGCCGTCTCCGAAAACTACCCAGATCTCAAGAGCAACAAGAGCTTCCAAGAACTCCGCGTACAGCTCGAAGGCGCCGAAAACCGCATCGCCGTAGAACGCAAACGCTACAACGAAGCCGTTCAGGCATTCAACACCACTATTCGCCAGTTCCCGACCAACATCGTCGCCGGATTCGCAGGCGCCTCCCCGAAAGCCCTCTTCTCCGCTGACGCCGGCGCAAGTACAGCACCGAAAGTGCAGTTTGATATAAAGTAGAATAGTGATTGGTGGTTAGTAGGCAGTAAACAGTCAGGTCACTGAGACTGCCGAAGTGACGCTGACTGTCATCCTGGAAGGCAACGCCCGATAGAATCCAGAGCAATAGGTCATTCTGACGCCAAAGGCGGATGAATCCAGTAAAATCTTGACTTGCTAAAAGCATTTAAAAAGGTCATCGTGAAACATGGTGACCTGTTTTTTTATTGATTAACTTATATTATCTCCATGTTCTTCTTTATTATAGTTGTCATCGTCATAGTTCTTATTGCTCTTTTTAATTTCATGAGCACCAAAGAGGATGATTCTGCCGCTTATGTTCCACCCAAAATCAGCGGTAACTTGCCTTTCCCTATACAGCGAAAAATAAAGGAAAATCAAGAAGAATACGATCAAAAAATTCTTAAGAATCCATTCAATTTTAATGACTGGTTAAGCCTACACCCAGGAGATGAAAATCTCGGCCCATACGGAGAATTTTTAACAACTAAAAAAGCGATCTCTGCATGCAAAGAGACAACAACCTATTTTAAAATTCTCAACAATATTTATTTGAATACAAAAAACGGTTCCACAGAAATTGATGTAATTATGATTCATGAAACCGGAATTTATGTTTTTGAAAGTAAAAATTTTAGTGGTTGGATTTATGGCGGATACAAGCAAAAAGAATGGACTCAGAAATTACAACATACTCAAAATCATTTCTACAATCCAATATGGCAAAATAAAGGGCATATCACAGCGCTAAAGTCGGTACTTGGCAATGATTTGCCCTACATTTCAATTATCGTTTTCAGCGAAAGATGCGAACTTAAAAATGTTCCAAACGAAACTGCAAATCTGATTATTATACAGCGAAATCGCTTGGAACGCAGACTCGTCCATGAAATCAATCGCCGAGAAAAAAGTATTACGATTGAACAGGTTGATGAAATGTACAGTAAACTGCTAAAGCATGTGAATATGGGACAAACGCCATCTTCAAACAAAAATGACAATATTGGATTTTGGCGGTATTAAAAAACAATTCTAGGCAAAAAAATACACGTAAATCGTATAATTTATTATAATTAAAAAATCTTATAAATTTGCAGGAATTTTTATGGAACAACTTTTTGATAAGATTGCAGAAGAATTGTACTCTAAATTTGTTGTAAACAAATCTGTTCTTGGAGTACAACAACCTAATGGTATTTATTTAGCTACAAAAGCTTTTGTTTCTCCATTTCTCATAAAAAAAATGTTGACATCAGGCTCGGCATTTGGCGTATATCAGCAACTGACCTTCAAAGAACGATTAAGATGGATTTGTTTTGATTTTGACTGTACAAAGGATGCTGGAGGTAATCCTTTAGAACTTAAGGACAAATATGTAATACCTTTTTTAAAAAAATTGGATACTCTTAATATATCGTATATATCCGAATTTTCTGGTAGGCGAGGCTTTCATATTTGGATTTTACTAAACTGTTCCATTACGAAAGATTTGGGCTTTAAATTAGTTAAAGCATTAATAGGAGAAATTGAAGAAGCCCTTGCAAACGACGACAAATATGGAATAGATCTATTTCCAAAATCTGGAAGCGGAAAGAAAAAAAACAAATACGGATCAATGGTAAAAATTCCATTATCACGACACCAAAAGGGAACATATTCATATTTTGTGGAAAATATTTCCGCATTTTCAGGAAAAACAATAGTTTCACTTGAAACAGAATTTCTTAAACAACAATTAAACTATTTAAAAAAATGTAAAGTCAACGATGCAAAAGAACTAGTTAAAAAAATAGATTTTGGTGAAATTGAAACAGATGAGTATAAGCACATAGAAAAACAGATATTGTATGTAAATGGGAGTTATTCATTCAAAGACCTCGAAACCGCCTTTAAATCTGATGAAGCATTGGCTATTATTTGGGACCATATAGTTAATGGATGCATGACTATAAGAGATCGGAAAATAATTCTTGGAGCCTTTGCTCATGTTAGCGAAGGTGAAAAAATTTTATATGAAATTTTTGAAAAACAAGATAATTACAATGCTTCAATAACAGCAAAAGAAATACAAAAGAATAAAAATTATTATTTTCCAATTGGAATGTATCTTTTACATTCGATATATGGAGTTTCACCCTGTAAAGATGAACAATCTGTATCAGAGTACTTATTTAACAAATTGGGAATTCCTTTTGATAAAGCAATTTTTAGAAAAAAATTAAGAACGTCTCTTATAGATGATGTTGTCAATAAAGAAAAACAATATTTCATGTATAACGATGAGGTGATTAATACAAAAATTCGACAAGATTTAGATTCATTTTCCTTTTACGATCGTTTTGAATGTAACCGAATAGTTCATGAAGTGATTGAAGGATCATTCACGCCTCCTGAAAAAATTGAATACTATTTGTATCATCGAAAAGAAGTTTCAAAAACACGCAACATGATTTCTTTAGGAGCAAAAGAACGTGTTATAACTACAGCACTTATTTTTGAACTCATCCGCAGGATTCAAGAGAACCATAAATCATATAGTTATCATTTAAATATCGCAGAGGGCGGAGATGTATTTTACCCATGGATAAGTTCTTGGAAAAATTTTATTAATGATATTAGCATTTTTTTTAGCCTTAAATTATTAGAGGATTATCATTTTATCAAAGCTGATTTAACCGCCTGTTATGATAGTATATACTTAGCGTCTTTGCAAAAGACTTTCTTAAAAAAATATGAATCAGGTAATCCTAAAAATACAGAAATACGTCGAATTTGCGATTACTTAATTTCATTTAATGAAAAACTTCAATCAGATTATTCTAAAACAGGAAAAGGTGTTCCTCAAGGTCCTGCCTACGCAAGAGTACTTGTTGAGTTAACTCTTGATTCTATGCTAAATATTTTTTGGAATGAAAATGAGTCACTTAAGGATAAAGTTAAAATATTCCGATATGTAGATGACATGTATATTTTTCATGAGGACTCTTTAGATGGAATAGAAGTCCTAAAGCGATTATCATCTGTTTTTGAACGCTTTAGATTGTTCTTCAATAAAGATAAAACAATGGTGTATGGAAAAATTGCTAATATACCCCGAGAAAAAAAGGATTCATTTGGTGGAATAAATCAAATGATGTATGATGTTCAACAAGACGGGGCCCTTTTATCTGGTGATGAAATGAGCATTTCCTTAGATAAATATGTCTTACGTAACAATGTTTGGGATATCAATGACGCTAATTTCATTTTGAGTGATTGTGTTGACAAATTTCAAAGAATTCAATACATTTCTCATTATTTTGAAAAAATAGTTCAATCGGAAATTGGAAGAGGAAGCGTTTTTCGTAAATTCTATAAAAATATTTTTTCTGATTATGGATTACTTAATATTTTTCTCAATAAAACATATTATAAGCAAATACCAATACAATCCATTAATTTTAAAAACTTTGTATATCAGCTTTATCATTACACATCTAAAGGATGTGAGATAACCCTTTTAAACAATAAAATTTTGGAAAGTGTTAACACAATATTGAAAAAAGATAACATTGATTGCGATGATTACAACATGCTCTGTGTTATAAAACAAAATTTGGAGATTGCCAATGCTTAAAAAAACTATTTTTCAAATGAAATTAGCCTCCGAACAAAATAATTTTAATGCAATAAAATGCTTAAAGAATGTATTATCACTACTAGAATCTACATCTTATACTGAAAAAGATAAAAGCAATTGTGTAGAGCCTTTTTGTGATTTATTTTGGTCAGTTGCTCAAAAAATTGAAAATCGATCAGAACTTTCTTTAGAGGCAGAAACAAAGCGAATTCTAAATTTCATTCATAAATTAGCAGTTTACACACAAAAATCTACTCCAGAAAATATATATCCATCAAAAGGGTATGCTCTTATCCGGTTTCTTGACGTATTGGCATCCGAAAAAGAAGCCTTGTTCAGCAAAGTCAAAGACGAATTTAAAGCTTTTTGTTCAACCGTTGGTGTATTGGCTTCTGAATTTTCATGGCTATTCGAAATAAAGATTAACTCCGAATACGTTTTCCCAATTCAAAAATTAATGGATTGTGTAATTGTTGATGCAGAAAATCCAACAAAAGATAATTTACTCCAACTAATTTATTCACTTCAGATTTGCAATAAAATAAATTTAGAAGACGATGAAGATATTCGTAGAAAAATTTTAGAAATCAGCCAAAAATACCATATTAAAATACTAGAGATGCTATGCAATAGGGGGGAATTAATAGGTGGCGACTGCATATGCGGAAATAGCGAAAAAAACCATATTTTAATAGCAAAACTTAATAACGAACTTTTAATTCGAAGTACAGTATCGTTACAATTTTCAGGTACAAATTCTTTTGTGGAAAAAAATGATAAAGACAATATTATCGCATGGTATGTTGTTGAAGAAATCCCGCCACATTATAAATTTACATCATTGAAAGATGTCCTCTTAGGAAACAATACAAATGCGAAAATAAAAATGCTACACGATATATGTGAAAAAAAATGTTTCAATGTTTTTTTCAAAGACGCGATTATTGTAGATGACCGAGATCAAAGTTTTATTAAATTTACCAACTCATTTTCCTCAATGGAACACATTGTTTTCCCAAATAATATTTTTTATTCCGGCAAACACGAATCATTTTGGGATCGAATACTTGAAAATAAAGATGGAATAAGAAGCGTCTGTTTAAAGAGTAATAGGAACTTATCAAATGTATTATCAATGGATTTTTTAGCATCTTTTCATAAAGGTTTGTCTATTGAAGAACCCGATTATATAGATTTCATTAATGACCTAAGTGAAGAATCTTTTTTTCAAAATCAATTTTTTGATTTATTCATTAGAAAGAATCTTCTTCATGGAGCAAGTGAATGTTTGACAAAATATTTAAATTTTTTATTGCATTATATTTTTTCAAAAGATTTTGGCAGTTGGAGTGATGAGACCCCAATTAGTAATTTAAGATATTTAGTGATGCCATATAAAACTTTAATCCCTTTTGAAAATAAAATAAATTTATTAGTAAAATTTTTGCTTGAAGGATCTTACTTTAGTTGGACCGATGGAGAAGCTGTTTTAGCCTCTGTTATACGAAAAAATGCCAAAAATGTCGTATATGTGAATGGAGTCACATATGATCTCAAAAAAATCCAATCAGAAGATTCCTTTAAAATACCCGAAGAAGGTACTAAATTTTGGGTTATTAAAAAGTCTAATAATGAAATCTATGCATCAGATGAATTGATAAAGATAGAACGTACTCTTAAAGTTATACAATCAATCAATGATAGATGTAAAATAACTGAAGAAATGCTGTTGAAAGACCACAGATTTAAAGATTTAGTAACAATAATTAACAATGTCGGTTTCCCTAAAAAACTTCGTAATGAATATGGTTGCCCGTATAATGATGAAAGCAAGATTCTTGCCATTTTCAAATTGTTATGGCATATTCAAATTTATGCAGATGAAGCAAATTCTTGCAAATGGTACAATTTAATGAAATCACTATTTCTTGAAAAATATTATTGTTACTATGCACTAAATGCAAAAGAAATGGATAAAAAATATGTTGAAAAAATATCTGCATTAGATAATGGTGAAACTCTTTTTATTGCAAAAGAAAGCTTTGGAGAGGGAGCCACGTTATCCCAAATAATAAAAGCTAATTACTGCGGTGACCGAGGACCATTACTATGGGCCTTTGATTCAGATAAATTAAATAGTAGGATATGTAAAATAAACGGAAAAGGCTTTTGTTTGAGCCGTCCTAGCCCTAAACTTGGAGATGGAAAAAAAAGCACTACTTGGAATACAATTACCAGAATTGTTTTTTTAACTGATAATATCTTATCTGGATCCTCGACAAATATGATGTTAGAATTTTATTATGACAATAGTTGTTATACAAAAAACAATGAAGAAGATATTCGGTCATATTTAAAATTAAACTTTAAAATAAAAGACATCTATGAAACTAATTATGCTATTTTAGGAAAAAACGTAGAAATTTGGGTAATTTGTGTATTTGCGCTTACAGATAAAAACGAAATATACGGAAAAACATCAGTGGAAAAAAAGTTTGACAAAATCGGTTTAAAAGTTGATGCATTGCAATTTGTTGATCGCACCCCTTATCGAGCTGATGATGAGCGACTAAAAAATTTACTAGATGAACTATATGGAATTTCTATATCTGAAAAAGCAAAAAAACGCAATTGTATTTTACGAGCTCATAATATGCCTGCCGACATAATACTTTCTAAAATAATTATGAATGTAGAAATGATTGGTGGAATATTACAACGAAAAGACGAAGAATAAAAAGTTTATCTTCCCCTCCCCCAAAAAATGTAATCTTAATTTTAGGAAATTCAGTCAATAAACAAAGATTTCGGAAGTTAAGATTTAATTTATACCGGTCATCGCATTAAACGATGACCGGTATTTTAAATCAATTCTATCAGTTTTAGTGTTCGATTAACATAATTTTTTAACTCACAAGAAGAAATACCTACCTCCATATAATTAGGGTTACTATGATGATATTGTTTACAATAATCATTAATTTCCTCAATTTCATTTAGGTATTCTTTAAGCCTATAAAATGGTGATGCTTCATTACACGTACGAATTTTATTAATAAAATCCCCAAGCCATTCTTTATCTTCAACATAGGAGTAATATTTTATTCTAAATATGCCTTCTATTGAAGGCCTAATGCATCTTATAACTTCTCTTAAATAAAAGGAATCCTCTCTAGGTAAAGTTTTAAATCGTCTAAGAGTCATTATATCTTTATTAAAACCATTTAACATTTCAAATTTTATATCATGTAAACATAATACATTACTACTAATACCTTCTTTTATACAAGGAGTAATTTTTAGATTCAAAATTTGATCATTACAAGAGTTATTAAAATCATTTGCAAAATGTAAATCATGTGTCAAAAGAATGAACTGTTTTACCTTAGATGCTAATCTAGTCAATTGCGTTATTGTTGTTGTTTTTCGCTGATAATCAAAACTAGTGAACGGATCATCCACAATCATTATATAATCATTTACATTAGGAATCATGTCAAAGCGCGCTAAAAAAAACGATAAAGACAAAGCATTTTTATCACCATCACTTAAACAATACTTTAAAGAAATTTCACCTCGTTCTTTAAGTGTAATTTCATGATTATCTATTTGTAGACTATAAATTATATTCTGTTTTTGTCCTCCTGGAGCAGTTTTTATATTTATAATACGCATATTATCACAAAACATCGCAAGATATTTATTAACAAACCCAATATATTTTCTACGATTTTTTTCTGTTATTTCATACCTTTTTTTTTCTAATTCTTTAATAGCTTTTTCATGTTGTTCTCGCTCTATTTCTGATTGATCTAACAATTGCTCTCTTTTCTCTTTTTTTTCACTAGAATTTTTTTTTAAAAGTTTTCTTAAATTTTTTATTTTTGTTGATAAATCTTGTTTTACATCTATTTCTTTTTTTAGACGTTTTTTCAACTCTTTCATTTCTTCAGCATTTGAAAGTTCAAAAATATTTAACTTATTTAATTTATCTTCAATTGTTATGCTATAAATATTTTCATCTATGTAAAAACTATTAAAAACCTCAATACAAGGTAAAAAAGAATTCCATCCATTTTTTTCATACTTCAACTCCTTTCCATTTCTTATAAACTTTATTTCAACAGGTTCAATTGCATCAAAGCTTTTTTTCTTTAATATTAAATCATTATTTCCACTTAAAGATTGGAAAATAACCGCAAGACTTGTTTTTCCTGAACCATTTGGAGCATATATAACATTTATTTTTTTTAAATTTTCATCCCAATCCGTCATACCACGGTTAAAATGTTTAAATTTACCATAATTTTTTATCGAAATAAGTTTATTTATCATTTATCACCTCTTTTCGCCTAATTTATACTTTCATCAACACTTTGTCAACAATAGTTATCAAAGTAAGTTTTTTTTAATCTTCTTACTTTTATCTGTTATGGACAATGTTTATTTGCAATAACCCTCGTCTATGCGAAAATGACATCAATATTGGCGATTCCGCGACAAGTGCGGAATGACAGCATAAAGAAAATGTCACTGGATTTTTCCGCCTTTGGCGTCAGAATGACGGTGCATAGGGGAGGGTGGGGCGGGGCAATGTCTGGCGCGCCTTCATCCAACATCTCGCGCGCATTTCCCGCGCAGCTCATTTTCGCACTTCTCAAAACATTTATTATCACAACCGATGCCGGAACGAAGTCCGGCATGACTCTTCAGACACTTTCCCTTCCTCATCCCGCACGACTCCCGTCAAACTTTTTACTACTTTTCCTTCCATGATCAAATCGCAAGTTATCGTGCATCCTTATGACATGGCGCAATCCGACTGGGTTCGCTGCATTTTGCCTTGCACCCAGTTCATGGGGCCAAACGATTTTCAGGTCGTGCCTTCGGTGACGCAGATTATCTGCAACAACAAGGAGGCGCTGAAGCAGACGCGGGCTGTCATTTTGCAGAAGCCGACGGCGCCGGGGCGTGCACAAATTGCGCTTTACTATGCGAAGCTCAAGAAGGAATGCGGGTTCAAGCTCGTGACCGACCTGGACGACTTGCAATGGGATCTTTCGCCGGTCATCGCATCGTACGCAAAGAACATTCCGAATCACGACCAGATGATGCTTGCGAGTCTCAAGCAGGTGTTGCCGTTGTTCGACGTGGTGGTCTGCTCGACGCGCTACCTCGCGAGCCGCATCAAATCCGACCTGGGCGTAAACGCGGTGGTGATGCCGAATGGTATTTCAAAATCGCTGTTCGGGATGTCGCAGAGAACATCCGCCTTCACGGGAAAACCGAAGGTGATGTATGCCGGCAGTCTCGGGCACTTCACGGCCGAAATTCCGGGTGACCTCGAAGGCGCGTGGATTCCATGGATCCGCAAGCACATCGAAGACGAGAGCATCGACTTCCAGATTTTTGGCGAGCCGGATTTTCTGAAGGACCTCGACGGAAAATACACGAAGATTCCGTACACGAACTTCATGCAGTTTGCAGCGACGGCAGCGAGTTACAAGCCCGACTTTTTCCTGGCACCGCTCGCCACCAACAATTTCAACCGCGCAAAGAGCGACCTCAAGCTCAAAGAAGCGGCCGCACTCGGAGCAGTCTTTATCGGGAGCGATTTCGCAAGTTCCCCGTACAGCTACGCTCCGAAGGAACAGCTCATTGGCCCAAGCGCGACGGTCGAAGAACTCGACGCAATTTTCGCAAATTTCTGCAATCCGGAAAAATTTATGCAGGCGCTCAACTGGCAGTACCAGGCGATGGACGAAAAGCACTGGGCGCACGAAGATCCGGAATTCCAGAAAAAGTACGTCGCGACATATTTCGGTTAAGGGAGATTCCCTCCCGGAACGGGGTCCGGGATGACAAAGGTGGCGGGAATGACAGCAAGAAAAATTATTGTTTATCCCTAAGCTGGTCGGCGGCACGTGCAATATCGCGTTCGCGGATGGCTTCGTCCACTCGCTTGCGGAAAAGCGTCTCGGTATGGAACTGGAAAAGTTCCCGTTCGCGCGCGATATAAATTGAGAAGCACTTGATGTACAGGCCAAGGCTTACGACCGTCAAGATATTTTCAATTAAATCCTTAATGAACGAACCTTTGCCATCTACAAACATCACGGCAAAGCACCCGACCGACACAAGAATCCACGCTACCAAAAATTTCTTAGGAAAATTTTCTTTCAGAATACCACGTTCATGCATGCAGTCGTGCTGGCGATCCACGATGTCATTAAAAATCCAAAAGTGCAAAAGGAAACCGACAAACGGAATGCAGCTCAACAGAACAGCACCCATGGGAGAAAAATCCGTCACGGTCAAAACGCGCAAATTTTCAATTGTGCGATGCAGCCACGAAAAAAAGTAAACCAAAAAAGCAAACAGTGAAAAAAGCATTCCAAAACTGATCACGGCGCCAAAAGCGATGCGAACTAGAACCGAAGGCGTCACCAGGTTATCGTTCGACGCCGGGAAAGCGGCATTGATTGGCGAACTCCAAAAGAAATACAGGACAAAAATCATGAAAATTGATTTCATCCAAAAAAGAGCTCGTTCGCCACGTTTTGTATTGTCCTGCATAAGGCCTCCATACCGAAATATAATATATATAGGGCCAATATATCCTATTATTTTAGTAAATAACTAAATTTACAGTTGTTTATATTTTGTGATTATAAAATTACAAATATAAACATTCTAGCGACCTATTTTACAATTTATTCACTTTTCTAGTCCATGTTTCACGTGAAACCATAAAACTGTGGGAAAATTTATGAATTATCTATTAACAAAAAATTAAGTCGTAATGGAAATTTGCAATTATTTATTTATGTTAGTGAATATTTTTAAGTCCATTTATAAACATTACAAGTATATCTAGGCTATTCATTTTCAAACGAAATAGCAATTTTCATAAATTTATATAATCCGAAATTAGAATTGTTCCACGTGAAACAGGATTATTGTGGATTTTTTTTCATCGATTATAAACACAAGAAAGTAGCCAGCTCTTTAAAGTATTTTGGATGTGTTTTTTTTTCGAATAATAGTGGCAATTAAGTTTAAAAAAAATGCCGAGCTCGCAGGGAACTCGGTGTTAAAAAAGCTCACAGGTGAGGCGAGCAAAAGTAAAATTTAGAACTTCACAGTGCGCGGAGCTTCAGTGAAACTGCAGAACGTGGCGGTCGCATCCTTGAAATAGAGGACTTCGGTGTTTTCGTCATCCGGGGAATACATCGCCTTGAGTGACGGGTAATGTTCGAGCATGTCGACTTTCGGTTCACGGCGGTCATCGCGGACAAGCGTTCCGCTCAAACGTAACCACTTGCTGCCAAACTTATCCACGGCACAAAGCTGTACCTTGCCGTTTGCCTGGATTTGCTTCGAGACATTCTTAGACTTTCCTGTCTGGATGTAGAGTTTGCCTTCGAAAATGTTGATAGTTCCGAACGGACGGACTTTCGGCTGGTCGCCATCGACTGTTGCGAGGAAATAAGTACCAGCTTCCTTGATGAATTTTTCAACTTCTTCCATTTTAATTCTCCATTTGTTTTATTTCAATATACAAAAAATGTAGGGTATTGCTAGGGGTGTAAGCGATATATGCGACAAAGCGCCATCAATTGTAGATGAATGCACCTAGTGCGTGCCGACAGCTGATTTATAAACCGCTTCCATCCGTTCACCGAAACAACAGAAGATGACTTTCTTGACATTTTTTGCAGGGAAGTTTCGGACAGTTTTCACGGCAATCTCGGTAGCAGCCTCCCAAGGGTAGCCATAGACCCCACAAGATATAGCAGGGAAGGCAACCGTCTCGCAATTGTTTTCTTCGGCAAGTGCAAGGCAGTTTTCATAGCACGACCTCAAAAGCTCGGGTTCGCCATGCTGGCCATCATTATAAATCGGTCCCGGAGTATGGATCACAAACTTTGCCGGGAGCTTAAACCCAGGAGTGATTTTGGCCTGACCCGTCTCACAACCTTTTAGGGGAATACATGCCTGCAAAAGTTCCGGACCTGCTGCACGATGAATTGCACCATCGACACCGCCGCCACCCAACAGCGAACAGTTGGCAGCATTCACGATGGCATCGACTTTAAGCTTGGTAATATCGCCCTGGATAATTTCAATATCGATCATAAAAACCTCCGTATTTAAACCCAGATTCCGAGACCCGAAGGCAGGTTAAGAATGATGTTCATATATGTTCGTTTTGAATTTACCAAATATCCCATTTCGAAATTCAATAAATCAATGAATGCACCTACGCGGACAGACCCACCATATTCAAATCCGGTTTTCCTTTTATAACCGATTTCTGGCCCGACCGAAATCTTGCACATTGCCAAGAACCCATCAAAAAACATATACTGTATTGTGGGCTGCAAGTAAACACCAAATTTCGGTGCCCAAAGAGCCTGTGTTCTGAGAGTCCACACCCACGAATGTTTCGGAATCTCTTTTACTCGGGAGGTCGAAGCATAAAGAATATTGTAATCGCCAAATATCCAGTCGGCACCCACAGTAAAACTATTCATTCCGCCAATAAATAGATCCCAAGGAATCAGTGCAAGGCCGGATCCGTTCGAGTTAACTGCGGCATTTTCCATTTTTGGGGCATCATCGGCAAAGGATGCGTTCGCCATGAAAAGGACTATTAGATAGGGGAGTATAAATCGATATAGTTTCATGGAATTAAATATACTAATTATAATAGAAATCTGCGACTCTCGGCTCATGTGTTGGGACTACGATTACATCGTAGTCCTACACTCTGCGAATACCAAATAAAAACATACGAGTATGTTTTTGCTTGGTATTCTTGATTGTGTTTCACGTGAAACATGATATGTTTATGGAATTTTTTTCTATTCGAATTAGGTATATTGTTTATAGAGGTTTTATGAAGATTGAACATGTTGCCATCTGGGTTAAAGATATCGACAAGGTATGCGAGTTCTACCGGAAATATTTCGGCGGGGTAGTTCACTCGATTTACCATAACCCAGCAAAACAATTTACCAGCCGGTTCATCACCTTCGATGATGGTGCCCGCCTGGAAGTCATGCATCGCCCTGACATCATTGTAGGGATAGAAGAAATTGTTCCACGTGAAACACTGCCAGATACTCAACATCTTGGTTTCACCCATCTTTCCTTTTCCGTTGGTTCAAAAGAAGATGTAGACCATATGACCCAGCAAATGTCTTCCGATGGAATTTCCGTTGTAGGTCAACCGAGAACTACCGGCGATGGATATTATGAAAGTGTGGTACTCGATCCCAAAGGGAACAGAATAGAAATTACTATATGATTAAAAAGACCTTTACCATATTCCTTATATCTATATCTTTCGCCTTTGCAAATATATCTGCATTGGAAGATCCAGTGCAGGATTCCACTTTTTCTATAGACCTAAGCAACATCTACGAAAACAAATACAACCCTTTCCCGATTCTATTTCTAGGCGGAATAGGATATACATCTACCAAAAGAATTGAAGTGGATATACTTTGCATGAGCGCACAAAACTTGGGGAGCAAACTTTTCGGCATTGACAGACTACTTGCAGACTACACATTTTTACGATTCGATCGCAGGTTCGAAAGGACTGAAGGAGAAAAGAAAATCAATGAGTTTTCAATCGGAAGTGCAGTATCTTTAATAGGGTTTGCTTTTCTCGGAATGGCAGCTCCAGAAGAAAGCACTTTACAGAAAATAGCATTGGGAGGAGCGTGGCTTGCATCCGGTACAACAAAGTACATATTATACGGGAACAATCTTTCTGGAATTGCACTAGCCGAAAGTCATGCTATAGAATGGTTTCTCAGAAATGAGGGGAAAGAAAACGAATCTCATTATTCCGCCAAGGAATTTGGATTCATCGAAGAAGCGGGTATACAATTCGGAATTTTCTTTGCTCAAGTAACGGCAGGCGCATCTTTTGAAATAACCAACAAGCAACGCAACATCGGGTGGTTCTTTAAGATAATCGCAATTCCTTTCTTCGTGGAAAGCTTTTCGCGACAAGAATAAACCAAGAAATAATCTATGTTGGGACTATGGCAAAGCCATAGTCCTACACCCTTCGGTTTCCAAATAAAAATGTGCAAGCACATTTTTGCGACACTCGCCTCATGTTGGGACTACGATTATATCGTAGTCCTACGTACTTGGGTTCGGCAATGACCACACAAGTGTGGTCGCTGCACTCACCCTGCGTACGTTTCACGTGGAACATTTTAAATATGTATATTGTGCATTGAATGATATTAAAAGTCCTTACCATACTGCTTTTATCAATGAGCTTCGCTTTTGCCAACAGCGAAATCATCAAGGATACGTCTAAACAAAATCATGATCCATTTTTCGTTAATATGGTCGGTATCGGCTACACATCTTCCAACAAAATTGACATAAGCACAATTTCTTTTACCGGCAACAAATACTTCAATACAGATCGATTACTATTTGATATAACGCTTCTACGGCTCGACTTTTATTACAAAACCAAGGATAGGAGAAAAACCGCCGAAGTATCATACGGAAGTACAATAACAAACATGTGTATTTTGGGTTATTATCTTTTTAACCTAGATAGCAAAATATGGGAAACTGCCGTACCAATAGCTTTTTGGTTATCTTCAGGATCATCCAAATTTATTTTGCTGGGTGACAATTCTTTAGGTATAGCACTTGCCGAAAGTCATGTTTTTGAATGGTTCTTAAAATCCACAGAAGATGAAGACGGAGATAAAAGCTACGCTTTCAATGAAGTTGGATTCGTGGAAGAAATCGGAGTCCAATTCAATCTGAGCCGGATATTTTTGACCTCAGGTATATCCATAGAAAAGACAAACAAGAGGAGCAATTTTTCGTGGTTTGTCAGAATATTCACCTGGCCTGTTTTCTTTGATTAAAAAAAATTCACCTTAACAATTTTTGTGCAAGCATGCTTTCCGCAACTCTCACCTTAACAAGTTTTGGGCATAGCCCGAAACTGGCGCCTCAGCTATGAAATGTATGCAAGCATACATTTCGCAGCATTCGGCTTAACAGTTTTTGGACTTCGTCCGAACTATGGCGGTTTGAATATGAAGACTGTGCAAGCACGTCTTCGCATTCAAACCTTAACAAGTTCTCAACATTTATCAAAATGTTATCAACAACTATTTTATGAATTTTAGGGAGCGGGGGAGTTTGTGAATTGTTTTCTAAAAAAGTTATACTAAATTTCAATTCGGATCGAAAATGTTTGGACACTTCGTGTCCTACCTTAATCGCCTCGGTCATAGAACATACAAGTATGTTCTGCGACTCTCGGCTCATAAGGTTTCACGTGAAACATTTTCTGTTTAAATATCACTGGATCCTTCGACTTCGCAACTTCATTGCTTCGCTCAGGATGACAGTGGCATCTGAAAAAAGCCTATCCCTATACTAAACTCGGGATGGCAATGTGAGAAAACTTGAGTTACAGAACTAACAAAGCGCAGCAAAATCTCTTGAACCAGTTCCTTTCGGAACATGGTGTACAGCTGTCCGAAGAGACCCTCGACAAGCTTTATCAGTTTGCAGACTTGGTGGTGGACACCAAGGAATATGGCAACTTGATTTCGGCAAAGGATTCCGAGAAGTTTTTGAGCAGGCACATCGCCGACTCGCTCGTCCCGTTTGTGTTTATGGGGAAGGAAATTTCCGCTCAGGGTGGCAAACTCCGTTGGGCCGATATGGGTGCTGGTGCAGGTTGCCCAGTTTTCCCGCTTGCGATTGCCATGCCAAACGTGCAATTCTATGCGGTTGAACCACGCCACATGCGCGTGAACTTTATGCAGATGGTCAAGGAAAAACTCCACTTGGACAACTTGACTGTCGTCGGCAAGCGCTTTGAAACTTCCGGCCTGACCGACCTTGACTTTATCAGCTGCCGTGCCCTCTCGACTTTCGAAAACGACTGGGAACGCGCTAAAGTTGGACTCAAGAAAGATGGCACATTCGTCACTCTCAAGAGTTTCAACAACATTGCCCATTTGGAAAATGATCCGAAAGTGCATATCCAGAAGTATGAACTTCCAGAAGAAGAACAGGTGTACGCTCTAGTCACCCGAGGTAATAATGACTAAAATTATCGCCATATGCAACCAAAAAGGTGGCGTCGGTAAAACTACTACGGCCGTGAACTTGGCCGCGAGTTTTGCAGCCCTTGAAAAAAAGACACTTCTTTTAGACATGGACCCGCAGGGTAATGCCTCTCAAGGTCTCGGTTTCATGGAATCCCAGGACATGGATATCCACGAAATTCTGGACATGGCTGGTAATCCGGACAACCTCACGCTCGAAAACATCAAGCCCGCCATCTTGGATACGTCACTTGAATACCTCAAGGTCATCACTTCTGGACCGGACCTCGCCGTCATGGAAATTGAACTTGTCAACGCCATGAGCCGTGAACGCAGACTTGAACGCGTGATGAACGTTCTCAAGCAGGAGTTCGATTTTATCATCATCGACGCTCCTCCGAGCCTGAACTTACTCACAATTAATACACTGACGGCCGCAACGAGCGTGCTCATTCCGGTGCAGTGTGAATATTATGCATTGCAGGGTATGACTGAACTTTTCAAGACCATCCGTGAAGTCCAGAAGAATCTGAACTCCAACTTGAAAATCGAAGGCGCCCTCCTCACGATGTACGATTCCCGTCTGAGTCTTTCGAAGCAGGTTGCCGAAGAAGTTCGCGAAAACTTGAGCGACACTGTTTTCCAGACGATGATTCCGCGCAACGTGAAACTCTCCGAAGCTCCGTCCCACGGCAAGCCGGTCATCCTTTACGATGTGCAGAGCACAGGTTCGCAGTCGTACATGAAACTCGCCGAAGAAATATTGAATAAGGAAAAATAGAACTTAGAGCTTAGAACTTAGAGCTTAGTATTTTTTCTAAGTTCTGCCAACTAAATATTCTAGCAACTATTAACTACTAATTGAGAACTAAAAAATGGGTAAACAAGCACTTGGTCGCGGTCTCTCTGCAATTTTTAAGGCACACGATGTTCTCGGCAACTCTGTCGATAACGCTATCAACAATACCGCTGCTCCTGAAAACGCACAGCAGGACAACCAGAAAATCGTCGAAATCAACATCGACTTGATTGACCCGAACCCGTTCCAGCCGCGTAAGTTCTTCGACGACGACGAACTTGTCGAACTTGCTGAAACCATCGAAAAGCACGGACTCATCCAGCCGATTGCTGTCCGCAAGGTGGGCGACCGTTATCAGATTATCAGCGGTGAACGCCGTACTCGTGCATCGAAACTTGCCAACTGCAGAACCATCAAGGCTCAGGTTTACGAAAATCTCGACGACAAGACCATGAGCGAATGGGCTCTCATCGAGAACATCCAGCGTGTGGACTTGAACCCGATTGAAGTGGCACAGTCTTACCAGCAGTTGATTGACAACCACAACTACACGCACGACGACTTGGCCAAAACAGTCGGCAAGTCCCGTTCCGCCATCACAAACGCACTTCGTCTTTTGAAGCTCCCAAACCAGGTCCAGGCCTGGATTCAGGAAGGCAAACTTGCAGGCGGTGCCGCCCGTGCTCTCTGCAGTGAAAAAATTGCAGACTCGGAAGCTCTCGCAAAGCGCGTCATCGAAGAAGGATTGAACGTCCGCCAGATCGAAGCTATTGCCCGTGGCGAAGATCCGTTTGCTCAGACGAGAGACGAGAGTGGAGAGACGAGAGAAGCGGAACCTGAAAATGTCGCAGCCGCTTCCGAAGAAGATGAAATGCCGGAAGTCCACGGCAGCGAACCGAGGCCGAAGCCGGAACTCAGCGCCGACCTTAAGAACTTCGAAAACAGGCTCGAAACATTCTTCGGTACAAAGGTTGCACTCAACCCGAACGCCAAGGACCAGACCAAGGGCACCATCGTCATCAACTATTATTCCATGGATGACCTGACAAGAATTCAGGAAATAATGGACAACCGCTAACGGTAAAAAATCGTGAGTCGTAAGTATTACACTATCCAGATTATTCCGGAAAACACGACCGGTGCAAGGAAGTACCGCATATCGAGCAAGCAGTTTTGGTTGTTCCATATCGGGCTTGTCCTAGTCGCTATCATTCTTATTTTGTTCATTGTCCATATCGCAAAAATCAACAAGACTCTTGCGAACTATGAAAAGATGCGCGTGCATAACGCCCAGCTGATCAAGCAAAACGCAAACTATGAAGAGCTCTTCTCGAGACTTGATTCGCTATGGATCATGGAAAATAGAATCCAGAATATCTTCGAGACATTCCTCGAAAACGACTCCAACAAAATCAACAGCATCATCGAGCGCAACCGTTTTGCGCACGTACCGTCCGAAAAGAACCACATCGACTTCGAAGGAATCCACAACTGGCTAACGACCGACGAAAAAATCCGCCTGGAACGCATCCCGAACGTGATTCCGGCGGTCGGCATTATCAGTAAAAAGTTTTCATACGAAAATAAGCACCTGGGAATCGACATCTCGGCCCGCAAGGGAAACCCGGTCTTTGCATCGGGTAGCGGAAAGGTCACATTCGCAGGTAACAGTGGCGATCTCGGAAACACAGTTGTCATCGACCACCAGAACGGTTACAAGTCATCCTATTCACATCTCAAAAGTATAAGAACTCGAAGGGGAGCGAACGTTACAAAAGGAGATGTCATTGGCTATGTTGGCGATACCGGCAACACGAGCGGTCCGCACTTGCATTACTCCATTACCAAGAACAACGTTCCGCAAGATCCAGAAACGATATTTACTTACTAGCATAATAAATTAGGGGAAAATTATGGCAAGCAAGAACGAACAGGAATTCACTCAAATTGGGAGAAGTGTTCAGGTTAATGGCGACATAGCCGGAAAAACGGATTTGCGCATCGCCGGAAAAGTTTACGGAAACGTCTCTATCGATGGAGAGTTAATTCTCGAAAAGCTTGCTATTATAGAGGGCGACGTCAAATGTGGCGCCGCTATTCTTGCTGGTGTCATCAAAGGGAATGTAGATTGCAAAAGCAAACTCCTATTGCAGGATAATGCCAAAATTATCGGAAACGTAAAAGCAGAGCAGCTCATCATCAACGAGGGAGCCATCCTTCAGGGCAACTGCGACATGAACGAATCGCAGGCAAGAAAGAAAAAAGAATAATTCACCACCTATATTAAATAATACTAGATATATTTATATATGATATTTAATATTTAATGTTGTGAATAGTGGATAAAAATTTTGAGAAAGAAACGTAACTCTATGAAAATCAACAACTTACAGAAATAAACATATTGTGGATTTATGTTGAAAATTTAAAATTTATTCACTTTCTTCAACGTTGATAGATGTTGAACCTGAGTTTTCAATGTTAATTCACCAAATGTGCACGAAAGTATGTTGAAGATTCTGTGACAAAGTTCACAATTAGGTGTGTTTTTTCACAAAATGAACGAAAAAAAGTACAAAGTTTTCAATTTCTATTGCCAAAAGCTATATTCTACGAAGTTGTATGGAAAAAAAGGTTCTTAAGATTGGTCAAATCTCTGATACCCACATCGGTGCTGATGCGAGTTGTGTCCAGGATATTGATGTTCGCAAGAATTTTTTGACTGCTTACAATGCCGATTCGATGAAAAACCTGGACCTTCTTGTGATATCGGGCGACCTGGCCGATGAGGAGAGTCCGGAAGCCTATGCCTATATCGCCGGCATCCTAGAGGATTGCAAAGTCCCGGTGTGCATCATTCCCGGAAATCACGACAAGTTGGAGATTATGGAAAAGTTCTTCGACTTGAATGGGAAGGTTCACAATGGCAGGTGCTATTACCGTTACGATATTGCCGGGCGTTCTATTTTCTTTTTGGACAGTGCGGACGGAACGGTTTCGAGCGACCAGCTGCGTTGGTTAGAAGAAGAGACGGCGAAGGTAGAAGGCGAGGTCCTTTTGTTCTTGCACCATCCGCCATGCCATTGCAACCACAAGTTCATGGACTTGCGCTATGCGATGAAGAACATCGACGAAGTCCAGGCGACGCTTTCGAAGATAAATAATCTCAAGTACATTTTTGTCGGGCACTACCATAGCGAGATGGTCGAGAAGATTGGAGACAAGACGGTCTTTGTGACACCATCGACGCAGATGCAGATTGATCCGAATAGTTCGGTATTTTGTCTGAGTTCTGCTGCACCGGGCTGGCGCGTAGTTGAGTGGGGCGAAAATTTTATGGAAACAAAGGTTTATTTTTCAAATACCCCTTGAAATTCCTAAAATTATTTACTAAATTTGCAATCAATGGCGGTTTAGCTCAGTGGTAGAGCACTGGAATCATAATCCATTGGTCCGGGGTTCAAATCCCTGAACCGCTATTACAAAAAAAAGAGGCGAGTATGTCAAAAAAAATTCTAGTAATTTCACTTTTGGCAATCGCCTCTTTTTTTGTTTCCTGCTCTGAAAAGCAGCCGGAATCAAAGGCCGAGAGCCAGGTCGTGTTGCCGCAGTCGCAGCCGATTGTGCCTGTGCTTCCGTTTACGGCTCCTGCAAAATCCGTTATCACTGTTGAAAAGGCAATGACTTACGCAAAGGCAAGCAATGGTCTCATTGAGCTTGGCGTAAAGTGGTCCGAAAAAATCGACAAGGCCAAGGATTTTGAAAAAATCCAGATTCTCAATGCTTACAACGTTGCCCGTGACCAGCTTTGCGCTCGTGTAGGCTTGCAGGGCGGTATCGCGGAATTTGACTGGATTACGAATGTGGCCATGAAGAATCCGGAAAATAAGCTCGCTTTTGAAAAAGCCGGATTCAAGGTTAAGTAGTTTTTAGGTATTAGATGCGCTAAAAAACGCCGCGAAGACTCGCGGTTTTTTTTGTTTGTAGATTTCGCGACAAGTGTGGAATGACGGCGTTGAAATTTTGAATTTTACTTTTTAATCGCTTTATTATAAACAGCGATTTGGCGTTGAATGATTCTGTCCCAGGTGAAGCATTCGTCAATGCGTTTGTGTGCACCGGCAAGAAGTTTCTGAATTAAAGTCGGGTCAGCTTCAAGGCGCTTGAATGCATCGGCGAGCGCGACGGGGTCTTTTTCGGGAACGAGAATCCCGGACTCTCCATCAACAACGACATCCGGAATGCCGCCGACATTGCTTGCGACAATCGGCAGTCCAAGTTCCATCGCTTCGATGAGCACGACTCCGAGTCCTTCGGTGTCGCCCTTATGGTCGACGATTGCTGGGAGCACAAAGACGTTTGCCGTCTTGTATTCGTTTGCGAGATCTTCGGGTGAGAGTTTGCCTGTGAAAATGATATCTGCAGGACTTTCACTTCCTACTTCTAGCTTCCTATTTCGTACTGCTTCCGCTTGCTGTTTCAGCTGTTCGGTCAGGTCGCCGACACCGACAATGCGGATTTCGAACTTGTCCTTTGGCAGGTACTTTGCAGCTTCGATGAGGTAGCAGATTCCCTTGCGTTCGATGTGTCGCCCGACAAAGAGAATTTTGAACTTGGCATTTACCGGATGCGGAACGGGGAGTTGCGGCCTTTGACCACTTAGTGCTTCAGCACTTATGTGGGCATGGCCACCTTTAGGTGGTGTGTCCCCACCCTGGTGGCCACGCGCACTAAGCGATGGATCGCTAAGTGCTGTCCGCCCGCTAGAAGAGGTAGCGGATGCTGCATTTGCAGCAGAAGCGAGGGGAAGACTTGCCCCTTCGAGAGTCGTTCCGTACGGGCTCCATTCAACATTTACGTTGTGGAGCGCCTTGATTTTTCCGGCAGTGAAACTCGAGTTTGCAAAGATGGCTTGCGCTTGCCCGATGGCAAATTTTAAAAGCGGCTTGATCCATTTCTTTTTGCGGATGAGCAGAAGCTCTGCGCCGTGGAAGTTTAGTACGAGCGGGATATGGAAAAGCTTTGATGCGCCAAGTGCAATGTAGGCATGCGGGAACGGCCAGTGCGCGTGTATCACGTCGGGGCGCCATTTACGACAAATTCTAATGCACTGAAAAAATCCGTTGATGATGTAGGGGATGGCGAGCAGCTGTAGCCACGGCTTGGATGCCATTTTGCTTGGGGCGCCTTCCTCATGCGTGAGGATTTCACAGCTTGCGGGGGCGTAACGGAATCGGTTTACGCGTGTTCCGTCGATGTCGTGGCTTTTGAGTCCTTTGTAAGCGGGGGCAAGTACCTGGATTTCGACACCTGCTTTTTTCAGGTGCGCAATGGATGTGCGCAGCCACGGGACTTCGGCATCTTCTTGAAATCTTGGGTAGACAGAGCCTATGACAAGGACTTTCATTGTTCCTGCTTTGTGGCCTGCTGTGCCTGGATGTCCTGGATGCAGCTCGGATAGACGATGGGCTTGATGTTCTTTTTGAACACAAGGTCTATGATGTCGAAATTGTTCTTACTTGCTGTGCGCTGGAAACGGCCTACGAGGCGGGTCCAGCCGTCAAGTTTAGAATCCAGGAGCAAAAGTCCGATGCCGCTTTCGTGCTCGAGGAATCCGAGAATGTCGTTTCCGCGTTTGTTCTGGGAAAGCGTTTCAAGGAAAATATTCCAGAACTGCAGGGAGTTGGACTTATTCCCGAGAGTGCTCTCTATGGATTCGAAATCAAATTCTATGTACGCGAAGGAACTATTATCCTCGTCGCTGCGGATAATTTCTTCTTGACAACGTCTCTCAAAAATCTCTTCGGTGTAGATGGAGATGTTGTATTGATGTTTTTTAATCAAGTTGAAGAGGTATTCCTTCATCATTGCCCCTAATTTAGTCTATTTTTTAACCATGCAGCGATTGTTGAAATTGAAAAAAGCACTGAAGAGCAGTGTTTTGGCTACTTCGGTCGAAAATTTTAAGGCCATCAAATCAGCGACTGGCAAGTACCGTCCGATGACGGCTTTCGAAATCCAGATTTTGGAGAAAAACGGGAACAGTTGCGACGACTGGTCGAAGGTACTTGTCGAACCGGACTTTGATCCGAACCGAATTTTCCGTTCTTGTTTTATGGGCGATGTGCGCCTCCCGAAGTTTTTTGGCACGCTCCTCTTGCCGGGCGATGTTTCGGTCGCTACAGGTATTTACGACTGCATGGTCCACAACTGCATTGTTGAAAATGCCTTGATTTACAGGGTTTCTATGCTGAGCAATGTGCTTGTGCGCAGCAGTGCTGTTGTGCAGAACGTGGGAACGCTCGTCAGCAGCGGCAAGATCAATTACATGGTCGGTTCACCTATTAACGTGGGTAACGAAATGGGCGGTCGCGAGGTGCTGGTGTTCCCGGAACTCACGACGGAGCTTGTCGACTTGCAGCTTTTCCACATGGCGGAGCCGAGCGTACAGGATTCCTTTGTTGAAATGCTCAACGCCTACAGGGCCGAGCTTGCACTTCCGTTCGGTGTCGTAGGGAAGGGTGCAATTGTTTCTAATACGAACATTGTCCGCAATAGCTGGATTGGGCCGCATGCCCGCATCGAGGGTGCTGCGAAGATTCGCAATTCCATCATCATGAGTTCGCTCGAAGAATCGAGCCATGTCTACGATTCCGTGATTCTTGAAAATTCGAATGTGCAGATGGGCGTCAAGGTGCATACGGGCGCCGAGGTCCAGAGCTCTGTGCTGATGAGCCGCTGCAAGGTCGGTTGCAAGGCAATTGTGAAGTCGTCTATCATTGCGCCGTGCTGCCATATCGAGGAAGGCGAAGTCAACAGTTCTTACATGGGACCAATGACACAGATGCACCACCACTCGCTTTTGATTGCGGCGCTTTGGCCGGAAGGCTGTGGCAACTTGGGCTATGGCGCAAACGTCGGTAGCAATCACACGGGCCGCATGCCGGATCAGGAAGTGATGCCTGGCCAGGGCATGTTCTTTGGGCTTGGCGTGAATATCAAGTTCCCGTCGAATTTTCGCGAGTCTCCGTTTACTTTGATTGCAAGTGGACTCACGACTTTGCCGCAACGACTCAAGTTCCCGTTCTCGCTGATCCATGCGGGCGACCCGCAGCTGGTGGGTGTGGCTCCGCGCCTCAACGAAATTGTGCCGGGCTGGAACTATGCAAAGAACACGTATGCGCTCGATCGCAATGCGTACAAGTACGCTATCCGCGGTAAAGGCATTGTGCCGTCTACGTTCTACTCAATTTACAATCCTGAAACGGCTCGCTTGGTGTTTGATGCGTACAACCGCTTGCAGGTGAGCAAGGTCAAAGACGTTTATACGAAATCTGATATTGACGGTCTTGGTGAAAACTTCTTGCGCGAACGCGTGAGACAGAATGCTATCAAGACGTATGGTGAATATCTGGAACGTTATGTGCTCGACCTGATGCTTACGCTTGTGGAAGGCGACGAATCGCTTTCAAAGCAGTCTCCGCGCGAATTGCGTAAACTGCTTGGCGATACGAACAAGGAAATTGCACGTGTCGTAACGCTCCCTGAGACGATGGATGATTTGGTCAAGCGTTACAGGCAGCTCGACAAGGAATGGTTTGACAATGTGAGTCATGGCTTGGATCGCGATAACGAACGCGGCCGCAAGATTTTTGACGATTACGACAGTGCCCATCCGGTGGACAAGGGATTCGTGGAGTGGGAGAAAAACCGCTTTGAAGAATCGGTGAAACGCTTGAACGCTATTGCAAAAATTATTGCTTAGATGTGTGTTGAGCGGCGTGAATTTTCTGTTATGTTGTTATATATATTACTTTGTCTAGAAATTGCTTTACGAACGGTTCTTGAAATTCGTGAACGTAGAATTACGCAAATGCGCGGTGGTGTGTTTGCTGTGTTGCGATTGATTCCGCTGGTGAACGATATTGTACCGCTACCTGAAAACCGCAAGGAACCGCAGAAAAGCCAGTTCGTGGAAAAGCATGAAGAAGGTCATCGCGTGTTGCGACATTCTGTTTTGCGTAACCTGATGAAAGTTGCATTCCTGATGGTTGCCGTGTGGTTCTTTTCGGCGATGGTTGTTCGTTGGAATGCGAGTTTTATCGAAGCGGTGCTATGGCTACACCTGGCCGCGATTCCGTTCAAGTGGTTTTTCAATTGGTATTGCTGGAATCAGGAATTTGAAGCGGATGCGTATGCGTTTAAGGAAGTAGGGAAGCAGAAGGCGAAAGCTGCCATGCAGGAACTTGCCGAATGCGAAATCCCGTACACGAAGCTATTTGCCTCGGTTTACAGGGAGCACCCGACTGTTGCGCTGCGTAGCCAGAGAATCCTGAAAAAAGTGATTGGCGGACGGTAGACGGTTTTTAGTCATGCCGACGCCTGTCCTCGCGCCTGTCCTCGCTTGACGGGGATGACGGGGATGATCGGGTATCTCCTATTACTTTGCAGTATCATTTTTTTGTATATTCTTTTTGAGGTTTAAGATGTCTCGTTTTACTTCATTGAAAAGTTTCCAATTTTTCTTTTCGCTTGCGTTACTTTTAGTTGTTTCTGCTAATGCTTTTGACTTGACGGTCAAGGCAAATGTTGATAACGCACAGGTTTTTATCGGCGACAAGTTTAATTACGAAATCCAGGTCACGGCGCCTGAAAATGCGATTGTCGATTTACCGAGTTTTGTTGGTAACCTTGGCAGCTTTGAAGTCAAGGAAATGAAGAATGAAAAAATTACCGAAGGCATGCCCAAAGGTACGGCGAAGTTTACATGGCTTGCAACGCTCAATACATTTGTGAGTGGCGACTTTTTGATTGCTCCGCAAGAAGTGAACGCCGTTGTCGGTACGGATACGGTCAAGACGCACACGGACCCGGTCGCGGTCAAGGTTTCTAACCGCACGACTGGCGAAGAAACGGACATCCTCGAAGTGGAAGACCCGCTGAGCGACCCGAGACTCCCGCAGTGGCTCTATATTCTTTTTGCAGTGCTTGGCGTTGCATTGCTCGTATTTCTTGGCTGGTTCCTGCACAAGAAATTTGCAAAGCGAGGCGAAGCTCCACAGCTCCCGCCGTACGAAGAAGCTGTACTTGCTCTCAAGAATTTGCGCAACAAGAATTACCTTGCCGAAGGTAATCAGGGTGATTACTTCATGTCGCTTGGGTTCATTACCCGCCGCTACATTGAGCGCCGTTTTGAAGTCGATATTCTCGATGCGACTGTCGCGGAACTCAAGAAGCGCATGGCACATGTCGCAGGGCTTCCGCAGGCCTACAAGGAATCCGTCGTGACGCTTGCCGTCGAAACGGAACCGGTGAAGTTTGCGAAGATGAAGCTCGAAGGCGAACGCTGCACGTTCTGGATGGAATGGGCGGACCGCCTGCTCGAAGATACGAAGCCGATGCCTGAAGAAGAAAAAGAGAAGAAAGAGGCCGCAAAGGCTACTGCGAAAAAGTAGTGTGTGCAGTAAACTGTCACGAGCACGATGTATGTAGCGCTCATTCTCGCGACCAGGGAAAGTCTAAAAATACTCGGTGAGGATGAAAATGAGCCGCTGTTTCATTTGCATGGCGTAGTAAAGTAGCATAAGGCTGTTAATCGTTGTCTCTTCAGCACTGTCTATAAACTACAATAGCATTGGTGTTGAAGTGAGAAATAAAATCCTCAAGATCTTGAAGCTGATTTTGTAAGGTATCGCAGACATAATGGTTTGCAATATTTTTGAACTTTAAAATTCATTGTAAACTCACTCAGCTTTCTTTTTCTCCTTGTTTTTATGTATATTATTTCCACAAGAAGAAAGGAGATTTTATGACCGTAGTTATCGTAGTCGCAGTCATTTTCATCGTCATCGCCGTGTTCATTTCCATGTACAACGGGCTTGTGAAGCTTCGCAACAATCGCGAGAATGCGTTTGCGAACATTGACGTGCAGCTCAAGCAGCGTTATGACCTTGTGCCACAGCTTGTCTCGACGGTGAAGGGCTATGCCACACACGAAAAGGACGTGCTTGAGAGGGTGACTGCCGCACGTGCTGCCGCCATGAGTGCAACGACGATTGATGAAAAGGTTGCTGCTGACAAGGCTCTGTCCGGTGCGCTTGCGGGGCTTCGCGTTTCGCTGGAAGCTTATCCGGAACTCAAGGCGAACCAGAACTTCTTGCAGTTGCAGACGGAACTTGCGGATATCGAGAACAAGCTTGCCGCTGCCCGCCGCTTCTTCAACTCCTCGACGCGCGAATTTAACAACGCTTGCGAAGTGTTCCCGAGCAATATCATTGCAGGTATGTTCAACTTTAAGCGCGCTGCCATGTACGAGGCGACCGAAAACCGTGAAACGCTCAACAAGGCCCCTGAGGTGCGATTCTAGACGAGAGAACGGACCTTTGGTCCTACAGACGAGAGGCTAAAGAATTTTTTCTCTCGTCTCTCGTCTTTCGTCTTTCGTCTTTCGTCTCAAGTGAAGCGGATCTAAATGAAATACGTTGGACTCCAGACGCAGATTTGGCGGAATAACCGCAACACGGTGATTCTGCTTTTCATGTTCCCGGTGATTTTGCTGGGGATGGTGCTCCTTGTTATTTTGGGTCTTGATTTTTTCGGAATTCTCTGCGATTTTGTCGGGGGAGGCTGCCCGCCGAGCCATGCTTCGCAAACGAGGTATGGAGCTATGCACTGGCCCGAAATTTGGCTTTGTTTTAAAGCGGTGGTTCCGTATACGTTAATGATTGTGGGTGTATGGTTCATTATTGCCTATTGTGCCAATACCGCAATTATTCGTCATGCCACTCATGCAAAACCGGTTGAACGCAAGGAAAACTTGCGCGTCTATAATATTGTCGAGAATCTCTGCATTGCTGGCGGCATCGAGATGCCGCAAATCAACATTGTCGAGGATTCGGGAATGAATGCCTTTGCAAGCGGTGTCGACATTCCTTCGTTTACGATTACGCTTACGACTGGCCTTATCGAAAAATTGGACGACAGGGAACTCTCAGCGGTTGTGGGTCACGAGCTTACGCATATCAAGAATCGCGATACGCGCCTCATGGTGGTGTGCATTGTGTTCGTTGGAATTTTTGCGACGATACAGACGGTTTCCTTGAAATTGATGAGTGCGATTATTAGTTCTCCGCGTCGTTCTTCTAGACGCAACCGTAACAGCGGTCGTGCGGATATATATCTATTCCTGATTTTATTGCTTGTGTTTATTTGGAGTTCTATCGGCTATGTCTTCACTTGGTTCACTCGCCTTGCCATTTCCCGTAAGCGCGAGTACGTTGCCGATGCCGGCGGTGCCGAGCTTTGTGGCGACCCCTTGGCGCTTGCTTCTGCGCTGCGGAAGATTTCCAATGATCCTGGTCTTATGTCGGTGCAGCGTAACGATATTGCACAGCTTTATGTGATCCACCCGGATGAGGAATTCGATAACAATATGGGATTAAAGGGTTGGGTTGCGAAGGCGAACATCTTGTTCTGCACGCACCCGGATACACCTGAGCGCATTCAGCTGCTTGAGCAATTTTAAAAATGCCTATAATTATGGCTTAGGCGGTTTTTTCGGATTGTTTTTGTCCAGAATAGCTTTATTGATATAGTTTATGCCCTTAGCCTTGTCTGCTGCGGCAGGCGTCTGGAGCTGTATTTGTTCCAACATTAAAGCTTCGAGCTTGGACATCAGTTCGGTGGCTGTACAGCCGAAAGCATCGGCAAGGTCGCAAAATGATTTGACGGAGAGGTTGCGTTTGCCTTTTGCGACGAGACCGAGGTGCTGACAGCTAATCCCGCTATCGAGAGCGAGTTTTTTCTTCGTAATCGAAGTAGCCCCTTGCATCTGTGCTAAAAGTTCTATTTCAGCTTTTCGGATGACATCGATGTCATATCGCATTCTCCAATGTTATGAATTACCCCAAAATATCGTGCAAACAATTGTTTCCATAATTTCGAGAAATTTTTGGATTTTAGCGGTGTAATCATAATCAAAAAAGCACCCTTTGGCAGGGTGCTTCTATAAGTTTTAACTATAGCTAATGGCGCTTCTGGCTGTTTTTGATTAGAATTGGGCCTTCAAAGCAGCCGGGCATTCAACTTCTTTATAAGTGTGGTTCGGGTTGCCTGCTGCTTCCATCCATGTAGCGAGGAAGAGACAGCCTTCCTTGGCCTGGGTGTCACTTCCGAAGGACTTGTTGCATTTTTCGGTGAGGCACTGCTTACGCTTGGTCAAGAGGTCGCCGCTGTATCCGACTTCCTTTTCACAGTCGGAGAGGAGGCCGCCGTAAGTCGTGGAGTTGCTCGGGATGTTCCAGCCCATCTGGCTGCAACCATTAAATGCACCGAATCCGCCACCCGGGATCATGATGTCGAACTGACCGCCTTGCACGTCATAACCGATGTTGGATGCCATCACGACGAGAGTCTTGCCCTTGAGAGCCTGGTGGTTTGCCTTGGTTTCGTACTTGCCGGTACCAGTAAAGGTGAGGGCGAAGCACTTGCCGCATGTGGCGTCGTTACCCGGAGTTGCTGCGAATGCGTAAGCAAGCTTGTCACTCACGATTATAGGAATCTGGCTTGTGCAAGTGGTGCCTTGACCGCCGGAGCAGATACTGCCGTTCGTGTTGCCGATCGGGGTCTTGCCCTTGGCATCGCAGGTTTTGGCAGCGCCGCCGTGTTCCGGCCAGGAGCAGTGAGGCATGCAGCAGTCCCAGTAACGGGTGGCAAAGCCCTGCTGTCCACCGGCGCCTGCATTGAGGTACTTGGCTTCTTCGGCGGAAGCGTTGGGGTTGTTCTGCTGTTGCTGCTGGCTAGAAGAAGACTTTGGCTGTTCCTGCTGCTTGGAAGAGGAGGACTTTGGCTGCTGCTGTTGCTGTGAAGAAGAAGACTTCACGCTAGAGCTGGACTTCGGCTGCTGAGAAGGTGTAGAGCCGGTCATGTTCTGGCAATTCTTATTTTCAGGATCGTAGTAGCAGTTTACCTTGCAATCATTGTCGTAGGCGTATTTTTCGCCCTTGGAACCGGTCATCTGGTCGTAATAGTTAACGCACTTGCCCGAGGCGCTGTCATAGCACTGACCGTTACACTGCTTGTTGTTCGATGTGGCCGAAGAAGACTTCGGCTGTTCCTGCTGCTTCGAAGAGGAACTTGCAACAGGCTGTTGAGTTTTTTGCGAAGAGGAAGATACGGCCGGGTTCGGGGTAACGTTCTTTGCAGAGCTCGAACTCACTGCGGGGATGCCAGGGACAAAAGCAGAAGAGCTGCTTGCGACTGTGCCTGGATTTGTGCCCGGGGTGATGGCGTTCGGATCGATTCCGCCCGGAAGGAGGAGCGTCTTTCCGTCGATAGTTGCCTTGGAGCCATCAGGATAGCTGATGGTCTTGTCCGGATTTACGACAGGGAGAGTCTCGAGTTTTACATTCGTAATGATTGTGGCTCCGCTTAAATCAGTAATCGCGCCGCTTGCCACATTGTAGGTGCCAACAGGGATGCTGGCTTCGTTAGTGACGAGATAGGCGCCAGTACCGTTAGGTACGATAAGGAAAATCTGTGAGCCAGTAGTAATCATCCAGCAGTTCTGATCGACTTCAAGAGCCGGCTTAGCCAATACCGGCGGAAGTTCAGCGTTATTTGCTGCTGTGGAGGCAGGGTCTTCGGAGCAGTTCCATGCAATGAACGAAAGACCAAAAATGGCGAGGGTTTTGAATAATTTTGTCTTCATGATACAGTAAGCCCTTGTAATTAATTCACACCCTGTATTCCAATCATCCGCGGTAAAAGATAAAATCTTCTTCTCCAAAATGCTCGTAAATAAGAGTAAAAAGAACTATACAATGGTTTTTGTGAGATTATGCACAACTTATTTATTATCAAAGACTTACAAAAAAGAAAAACGCCCCTGCGCGGGGCGTTAAGTTCCGTTTTAGACATTTATATTAATATCTATCCTTGAGAACTTGCGGGCATTCCACTTCAACATAGTCGTGGAGCGGGTTGCCTGCGGCGTGCATGAAACCGGCGAGGAAGAGGCATCCCTGCTTTGCCTTCGCATCGTTGCTGAACACGCTGTTGCACTTGTTTTCGAGGCAGGTAAGAGTCTTCTTGGCATTGTACTTCGATTCCACTTCGCAGTCGGAGAGGAGACCGCCGTACTGCTGGCCCTGTCCGCCCCAGCCCATGGACGAGCAGCCGTTGAACATGCCGACGCCACCGCCCGGGATCATGATGTCGAACTGGCCCTGCTGAACGTCGCCGCCAATATTAGTCGTCATGATGATGAGCTTTTTGCCTTGGATGGCCTTGTGGTTTGCATCGGTCGAGTACTTGCCCTTGCCCGTGAATGTGAGCTGGTAGCACTTGCCACAGGAACCGCCATCGCTTGCAGGCACGGCTGCAAATGCAAAGCCCATTTCGGTACAGCCGTCGATGGTGAACGGAATCTGGCTTGTGCAGGTCATGAGGCCACCGCCGGAGCAGATGCTTCCGCCACTCCAGTCGGTGCTTTCGTTCTGTCCCTTGTTGGTGCACTGCTTGGAATAATTGCCGTGGGCATGTTCTGGCCAGGAGCAGTGAGGTTTACAGCAATCCCAGTAACGGGTTGCCCAGCCGGATCCGCTCTTGCCGCCAGTCTTCTTGATGGTCGGGCACTTGTTTGCTACAACGGCCGAGCTGCTGCTCTTGGGTGGAACGGAACTGCTGCTCTTCGGCGTAGAGGAACTGCTCTTTGGCGGCTTTGCGGAGCTGCTGTTCGGAGTCGGCGGGACATACATCGAGGAACTGCTGAAAACAGGCGGGTTATATACGCTCGATGACGATGCGATTGGTGAAACGTAGTCCACGCATTTTGCACCTGGAGTCAGGATCGGGAGCGATAAGACGTTGGCGACGGTCAGCAAGGATCCGCCGAGCGAAATGACAGCGCCTGTCGTAAAGTCGATTGCTCCGACGGGGTTACCGCTTGGGTCTGTGACAATTGCGTTGGAATAGATGAGGTAGTTGCCGGTAGCGTCTTTCAGGTGGTAGGCGTTTTCGGTAATCTTGTAGCGGATGCCGTCGCCGACGATGGAATCCGCTTTGAAAAGGTCGATGTTGTTGACGAGCGGAATGCCGGACAAGTCTACGATATTAATGTTCGGAGAATTTGGAACAGGGGTAACGGTGCCGATCTGGACGCCGGCCTCGTTGGTTACGGTCAAGTCTTTATAGATGACGTAAATTTTGTCTGCGGACAGGACCCATGCTGTTTCGCAGGACGGCATCGATGGGTTCAGCGCCAAGCTGGCGTTGCATCCGCTGCAGGGGAGGGAAGCGTCATCTCCAACAGGAGAAGACTTGTCGTCAGAACAAGAACACGCTAACACAATGGTCCCAAGCGATAGCAGGGACTTTAAAAGGGGGTATTTCATAGAAGCTCCTCGAAATTATCCCCAAACACCTTTTGTTAAAGATAGCAATTCTGTATATAATGTCTTGTAAAAAAACTTTTCATGTTGTAGTGGGGGATTAAAGCAATTTTGGAAAAGGGGTGATGGCCATTTGTAAATAATTGCCAATTGGAGATTATTGGTAGTTTGTCCGAAGTCTGCGGATGCGAATTTGGGTTGTACTTTGTATTATTTTGGGGAAGCAGAAAAAACTCAAAATATTGAAAGACAATGGGTTGGGAAGCCGGAAAAAAGGTAAAACTTTGTAAAATTTGAAAATGTAAAAATCTTTTTACAAACTGAGACGCGGAATGTGGATTGCTGAAAACTGTACCTTATTGAAGGTGTTGATAAAATGTTAGAATCTTGGTTTTATGGTTGAAATAAAATATTGAACCTTTAAAATTTGAGTAAAAAAGGGCATTTCTGTCCACCGAAAAAGGCAGGTTTTCAACACCCTGAAAACGCCGAAAAAACTGTGGATAAGTCCAAAAATCCGCATTTTTGGCGAAATTTCAAAAGAAAAAATCTTGCAAATAATCTAGAAATTATTAAATTTGTGTTCCAATTTCGCAGAGTACCGCTTCCTATGCTTTGCGAAAATACAGGGAACTCGTGTAGTTCTCTTGAACTTGAAGCGATAAACCTTCTGCTGAAGAAGAGGAAAAAATGGCAAAAGAACATTTTGACAGAAGCAAGCCGCACTGCAACATCGGCACCATCGGCCACGTTGACCACGGTAAAACCACTTTGACCGCTGCAATCTGCACCACCCTTGCTGCTAAGGGTCTTGCCGCTGCAAAGCGTTTCGATGAAATCGACAACGCTCCGGAAGAAAAGGCTCGTGGTATCACGATCAACACCTCCCACGTGGAATACACCACTGCAAATCGTCACTACGCACACGTCGACTGCCCGGGGCATGCTGACTATGTGAAGAACATGGTGACTGGTGCTGCCCAGATGGACGGTGC
>NZ_DGUZ01000010.1:53854-54563 GCF_002394865.1 Fibrobacter sp. UBA4297
GCTATCCTCGTTGTTGCCGCTACTGACGGTCCGATGCCGCAGACTCGCGAACACATCCTTCTCGCTCACCAGGTTGGCGTGCCGAAGATCGTCGTGTTCATGAACAAGTGCGACATGGTTGACGATGCCGAAATTCTCGACCTCGTCGAAATGGAAGTCCGCGAACTTCTGTCCAAGTACGAATTCGATGGCGACAATACCCCGATCATCCGCGGTTCCGCTCTCAAGGCTCTCGAAGGCGATCCGGAATACCAGGACAAGATCATGGAACTCATGGACGCTTGCGACACCTACATCCCGCTCCCGCAGCGCGATACCGACAAGCCGTTCCTCATGCCGATCGAAGACGTGTTCACGATCACTGGCCGCGGCACTGTCGCTACTGGCCGTATCGAACGCGGTATCGTTCGCTTGAACGACAAGGTCGAACGTATCGGTCTCGGTGAAACCACCGAATACGTCATCACGGGTGTTGAAATGTTCCGCAAGCTTCTCGACGACGCTCAGGCAGGTGACAACGTTGGTCTCCTCCTCCGTGGCGCTGAAAAGAAGGACATCGTCCGTGGCATGGTTCTCGCCGCTCCGAAGTCCGTCACCCCGCACACCGAATTCAAGGCTGAAATCTACGTTCTCACGAAGGACGAAGGTGGCCGCCACACGCCGTTCATGAACGGCTACCGTCCTCAGTTCTACTTCCGCACCACCGACG